>NZ_JBFBFP010000009.1:219850-232866 GCF_040684275.1 Streptomyces sp. NPDC091371 | reverse complement strand
GCGAACCGAGCTCCGGCGCTCCGCGCCTCCGCCCCAAGGACCCATTCCTCCCCGGCCTGAAGGCCGGGGCCTCCTGGGAGAAATCAGGTGAAGCTTCCGGCCGACACGCACGTCGTCGTGTGGTGGCTGACGGACTCCCCCCAGCCGGCGGACGCGCAGAGGGGCCGACGCTCGTCACCCGGGACAAGTACATCCCGCTCTACGATGTCCCCGTACTGACCGTCTGAGCTCGCCGCGTCGCCCCCGCCGGAGAGACGCCGACCGGCCTAGGAGCACGACTCCGTGACGAGTGACGCGATAGCCCGCCCGGCACCGGTGGAACCGGCCGCGGCGAAGCCGGGAAGGGCCTGGTGGCCGGGGCCGTACCTGGTGGCCGGCGGGATGTTCCTCGTCTACCTCGTGCTGTCCATCGGGCGGTTCCGGCGGATGGAATGGGCCTCCTGGGACCTGGGGATCTTCGAGCAGGCCATCCGCGCCTACGCCCACTTCCAGGCACCCGTCGCCGACCTGAAGGGGCCCGGGGCCAACATCCTCGGGGACCACTTCAGCCCGGTCATCGCGCTGGCCGCGCCCGTCTACCGGCTGTTCCCCGGCCCCGTCACCCTGCTGGTCGTGCAGGCCGCCCTGTTCGCGCTGTCCGCCGTCCCCGTCACCCGGGCCGCCGGGCGGCTGCTCGGGCGGGCGCGCGGGATCGCCGTCGGGGTCGCGTACGGGCTGTCCTGGGGGATCCAGCGGGCCGTGGAATTCGACTTCCACGAGATCGCCTTCGCCGTGCCGCTGATCGCCTTCTCCCTGGAGGCGCTGCTCTCCCGGCGCTGGCGGGCCGCGCTGCTGTGGGCGCTGCCGCTGGTCCTCGTGAAGGAGGACCTCGGCTTCACCCTCGCCGCCCTCGCCGTCGTGGTGGCCTGGCGGGCCCGGTCCACCGACCGGCGGGCCGCCTGGACGGCGGTCGGTGTCGCCGCCGCGGCCGTCGTGTTCGCCGTCCTCGTCTTCACCGTCTTCATACCGGCCTTCGCCACCGCGGGCTACGGCTACTGGGACAAGATCCACGGCGCCGGCCCCCTGGCCGGCCTCGGCACCAAGCTCACCACCCTGACCTGGGTGCTCCTGCCCACCTCCGGGCTGCTCGCACTGCGCTCACCGCTGCTGCTGGTCGCCGCCCCCACCCTCGGCTGGCGGTTCCTGTCCGGGGACGACCACTACTGGTCCACCGACTGGCACTACAGCGCCGTCCTGATGCCCGTCGTCGCCCTCGCCCTCGTCGACGCCGTCGACACCCTGCGCCGCGCCGACCGCCCGTGGCTGCGCTCGTACGCCCTCCAGATGCCCACCGCCGTGCTCGCCGCCTCCCTCGCGCTCGCCGCGACCGCCATGCCGACGTCGAAGCTCGTCGAAGCGAGCACGTACGAGAAGCCCGCCCGGGTCACCGCCGTCGAGCGCCTCCTCGACCGGATCCCCGACGGGGCGACGGTGGAGGCCGACACCGGGCCGCTGACCCGGCTGACCTCCCGCTGCCGCGTGCTGTGGGTCGGCGGCAGCAAGGGCGTGGTCCCGGACTGGATCGCCCTCGACAACGGCTCCAAGTGGGCCGGCGAGGACCCGACCGCCTACGCCACCCAGCTGCACCCCGGCGAACGGTTCACCCTCGTCGACGAGGTCGAAGGCGTCGTCCTGATGCGGCGGGCCTGAGCGGACGGCAGGGCGCCGGCCCGGGACCCGAGGTCCCGGACCGGCGCTCCCCCCGTGCGGCCGCGGCGCCGCCTACTCGCTCGCGATCGCGTTCAGCACGTTCATCCGCCCCGCCCGGAAGGCCGGCACCAGCGCGGCCAGCAGACCCACCAGGGCCGATCCGGCGAACACCCCGAGGATCGTCGGCCACGGGATCTCCAGCACGTTCATCCCCTCCAGGGCGAGCAGCTGCTGTGCGCTCGCCCCCCAGCCCATGCCCAGCCCGAGGCCGAGCAGGGCGCCGAAGAGGGCGATGACCACCGACTCCAGGCGGATCATCCGCCGCAGCTGGCGGCGGGAGAGGCCGATGGCGCGCATCAGGCCGATCTCCCGGGTCCGCTCGACCACCGAGAGGGCGAGGGTGTTCACCACGCCCAGGATCGCGACGATGATCGCCAGGCCGAGGAGCCCGTAGACCATGTTCAGCAGCTGGCCGACCTGGTCCTGGATGGCCTGCTTGTAGTCGGTCTGGTCGCGCACGGTGTACTGCGGGTGCTCCGCCACCGCCGCCTTGACCGCGGCGTACGTGGCGTCCTTCTGGGCGCCCTTCTGTCCGTCCTTCGCGCTGGCCAGCAGCATGAAGGGGCGTGCCAGACGGTCGGCCGGGACGTTCGCCTCGGCGAGCGCGGTGCTGACGTACTTGATGCTCTTGTCGATGCTGCCCTCGTCGAGGGTGATCGCGGCGACCTTCAGCTTGACGGTGTTGCCGCCGGTGAAGGCGACCGTCAGCTCGTCGCCCAGCTTGATGCCGTGCGTGGTCGCGTACTCCGACCCCACCGACATGGAGTCCTTGCCGTACGCGGCCGCGTGCTCGCCGGCGACCATCTTGCGCCGGATGTCCTTGGCGTACGACGGGTCGTTGGCGCCGAGTTCGACCTCTTCACTGCTGCCGTCGGGGGCGGTGACCTTGGCCGGCACCTCCCGGTAGGCCGTGACGTGGTCGAGGCCCGGGACGGAGCGGACCGCCTGCTCGGCCTGCGGCATGAGCGGCTGGCCGGTCTGGGAGTTGATGATGTAGTCCGCGCCGACCTTCTTGTCGAGCTCCTCGGTGGCGGAGGCCACCATCGAGGAGCCGACCACCGACAGGCAGGCGACCAGCGCGAGGCCGATCATCAGCGCGGCGGCGGTGGCGCCGGTGCGGCGCGGGTTGCGCAGCGCGTTGCGCTCGGCGAGCCGGCCGATGGAGCCGAAGGGCCGCAGGACCGCGCCGGAGAGCACGCGGACCACGCCCGCGGCGAGCAGCGGGCCGATCACGATGAAGCCGATGAGGCTGAAGACGACACCCAGGCCCAGCCAGGCCGATCCGGCCGTGGCGTCGTCGGCGGCCGAGGCGAGGAAGAGCCCGGCGCCGCCGATGCCGGTGAGGACCAGGCCGAGGAGGGCGCGGCGCATGCCGGCCTTCCTGTCGCCGGGGGTACCGGTTTCACGCAGGGCGGCCATCGGGGAGACCTTGCCGGCCCGGCGGGCCGGGACGAAGGCGGCGACGACCGTGACGACGACACCGAGGACGACGCCGATGACCGGGGTGGTCCAGGCGATCGTCAGGTCGTCCGTGGACAGGTTCATGCCCATCTGGCCCATGAGCTTCATCAGACCGACGGCCAGCCCCACGCCGGCGCCGATGCCGAGGACCGAGCCGACCAGGCCGAGCAGGAAGGCCTCGACGACGACCGACTTCAGGACCTGCCCGCTGTCGGCGCCGATGGCGCGCATCAGGCCGATCTCCCGGGTGCGCTGGGTGACCAGCATGGCGAAGGTGTTGAAGATCAGGAAGATGCCGACCAGGAAGGCGATGAGGGCGAAGCCGAGCATCACGTACTTCATGATGTCGAGGAAGGAGCCGACGTCCTTGCGGCCCTGGTCCGCGGATTCCTTGGCGGTCTGCAGCTTGAAGGTGTCGGCGCCGACGGCGGACGCGATGCCCGCCTTGAGCTGCTCGTCGCTGACGCCGTCCTTGGCGGTCACGTTGATGTTGGTGAACAGGTCGGGGGCGCCGAGCAGTTCGCGCTGGGCGGTGGCCGTGTCGAAGTAGACGACGGTGGCGCCGGGGTTGGTCACCTTGAAGGTGGCGATGCCGGAGATCTTGGCGCGGAAGTCGCCGGTGACGGCGATGGTGCGCAGTTCGTCGCCGAGCTTCAGGCCGTGCTTCTTCGCCGTGTCGGCGTCGACCATGACCTCGGTCGGGCCGCGCGGTTCGTGGCCGGAGCTGACCTTCATCGACTTGAGCTCGTTGTCGTTCCAGCTCGCGGCGATCGTCGGGGCCCCGGAGGTGGGGCCGACGTTCTTGTTCCGGTCGTTGACGACGGTCACGGACAGGGAGACGACGCTGCCCTGCGCGGACTCCACGCCCTGCACCGTGGAGACCTTCGCGACCGCGGCGGCCGGGATGGTCGCGGGCCGGGCGTTGGCCGGGTTCTCGACGTCGTCCCCGGCCCCGATGCTCTTGCCGGAGACGGTGACGTCGGCGCCTGTGGTCGCGAAGAGCTTCTCGAAGGTGGCGTTCATGGTGTCGGTGAACACCAGGGTTCCGCAGACGAAGGCCACGGAGAGCAGGACCGCCACGGCGGACAGCGCCATCCGCCCCTTGTGCGCGACGAAATTGCGCCGCGAGGTCTTGAGGACGGTGTTGCTCACGACGTCCGCCCGCGCGCGTCGAAGTCCTTCATCCGGTCGAGGACCTGGTCGGCGGTGGGCCCGTACATCTCGTCGACGATCCGGCCGTCCGCCAGGAAGATGACGCGGTCCGCGTACGAGGCGGCGACCGGGTCGTGGGTGACCATGACGATGGTCTGGCCGAGCTCGTCCACCGAGCGGCGCAGGAAGCCGAGGACCTCGGCGCCCGCCCGCGAGTCCAGGTTTCCGGTCGGCTCGTCGCCGAAGATGATCTGCGGGCGGGCCGCGAGGGCGCGGGCCACGGCCACGCGCTGCTGCTGGCCGCCGGAGAGCTCGGTCGGGCGGTGCTTGAGGCGGCCGGCCAGGCCGACGGTCTCCACGACCCGGTTCAGCCACTGCCCGTCGGGCTTGCGCCCGGCGATGTCCATGGGGAGGGTGATGTTCTCCAGGGCGTTGAGCGTGGGCAGCAGGTTGAAGGCCTGGAAGATGAAGCCGATCCGGTCGCGGCGCAGCTGCGTGAGCTTCTTGTCCTTCAGCCCGGTGATCTCGGTGTCGTCCAGGAAGATCTTCCCGCTGGTCACCGTGTCGAGGCCGGCGAGGCAGTGCATCAGGGTGGACTTGCCGGAGCCGGAGGGGCCCATGATCGCGGTGAACTGGCCGCGCATGATGTCCACATCCACGTCGTCGAGGGCGACCACGCGGGTCTCCCCGGTGCCGTAGGCCTTGACGACCGCACGCGCCCGGGCCGCGACGGCTTCATGCCCTCCAGTACCCCCGTGCCTGGTTTCGGTCATAGCCGTTGTCACGGTCGTTCTCCTTCTTCGGTGTTGCGGTCGCCGCCGTCTGAAGTCTGTGGCGGGAGGGGGGCGCGGCGCGCTGGTGCCCATCGCCGTATCCGCCCGGGGGTTAACCCCACCCCCGGCCCCCGGCCCGTATGTCCCAGTTAAGGAGCTGCCCGGACCCCGCACCTCATCCGCCGGGACGAACGGTCCCTGGGCCGTCCTACGGAGCTCCCCTTAGGGGTTGTCCACCCTTCGGACGATGCGTGCTGGGGGATACCGGCGGGCATCGCAGCGGTGAGATGGTGTTCCCCGCATATACGTGTACGGGGAAGGGATCTTGTGGTGAGCGCAGGGGAGAGCGCGGCCGGCACAGCCGAAGCCGCGGGTACGACGCCGGCCGGGCGACCGGCCGGTGCCGTCGTCGCCTCGCTCATGCTCGGGATGGCGCTCGTCGCCCTCGACAGCACGATCGTCGCCACCGCCGTGCCGCAGATCGTCGGCGACCTCGGCGGTTTCTCCGTCTTCTCCTGGCTCTTCTCCGGCTACCTGCTCGCCGTCACCGTCACCCTGCCCGTCTACGGGAAGCTGACCGACACCCTCGGCCGCAAGCCCGTCCTCCTCTTCGGCATCGGCCTCTTCCTCATCGGCTCGCTGCTGTGCGCGGCCGCCTGGAACATGGCCGCCCTCATCGCCTTCCGGATCGTCCAGGGCCTGGGCGGCGGCGCCCTCCAGGGCACGATCCAGACCCTGGCCGGCGACCTCTACCCGCTGAAGGAGCGGCCGAAGATCCAGGCCCGGATGTCGACCGTGTGGGCGGTCTCGGCCGTGGCCGGGCCGGCGCTGGGCGGGCTGCTGGCCTCGTACGCGCACTGGCGCTGGATCTTCCTGATCAACCTGCCGCTGGCCGGCCTCGCCCTGTGGATGATCTCCCGCCACCTCGTCGAGCCCGTGCGCTCGCCCGGGCGCCGGGGCCCGATCGACTGGGCGGGCGCGCTCGGCGTGTTCGCCTGCGGCGGGCTGCTGCTCTTCGCGCTCGTCCAGGGCGGGGTCGCCTGGCCCTGGCTGTCGGCGCCCTCCCTCGGGCTGCTGGCCGCCAGTGCGCTGCTGGCCGTCGTGGTGGTCCGGGTGGAGCGCCGGGCCGAGGAACCGATTCTGCCCGGCTGGGTCTGGCGCCGGCGCACCATCGCCGCCGTCAACCTGGCGATGGGCGCGCTCGGCCTGCTGATGGTCGCGCCGATGGTGTTCATGCCGACGTACGCCCAGTCCGTGCTCGGCCTCGGGCCCGTCGGCGCGGGGCTGGTCATGTCCGTGATGACCCTGAGCTGGCCCATCACCGCCGCCGTCAGCCAGCACGTCTACCGGCGCATCGGCTTCCGCGACTGCGCCGTCGTCGGGATCGCCCTGGCCGCGGCGATCCTCTTCGCCTTCACCCTGCTGCCCCACCCCGCCCGGGCCTGGCAGCCCGCGCTGATCATGCTGCTGCTGGGCGGCGCCCTCGGCCTGTTCCAGCTCCCGCTGATCGTCGGGGTCCAGTCCACCGTCGGCTGGGCCGAGCGCGGCACCACGACCGCCTCCGTGCTGTTCTGCCGCCAGGTCGGCCAGAGCGTGGGCGCGGCGCTGCTGGGGGCCGTCGCCAACGCCACCCTCGCCGCCCGGCTCGGGAACGCCCCGATGCCCGGGCTCCCGGACCACCTGGACGACGTCGCGAAGGCGCTGGACCAGCCGGGGCTCCTGCCGCGGGCCGCCGCCGAGTACCTGCGCGAGGCGGTGGCCGGGGCGGTGGAGAACATCTTCCTCGGCGCCACGGCGGCCGCCGTGGCGGCACTGCTGGTCCTGCTGCTGGTGGCGCCGCGGAAGTTCCCCGTACTGCCGGAGCAGGAGCAGTAGCGGGAGCGAGACCGGCTTGTCATGACCCCAGCCATTCGGGGACCCTGTGACCAGGACCGCTTCCGGGGGGACGACATGGCATCCACACTCTTCGCACTGGCGTTACTCGCCGCGCTGACCGTCCCGGTCGGCCGCCGCCTCTACCGCCACCCCGGCTTCGTCACCGGCCGCGACGGCCGCCTCTCCACCTCGACCACCCTGGCCCTCGCCTGGACGGTCATCCTCGTCTGGCTGCTGCTCGCGATCCTCGCCCACGGCCTCACCGCGGGCGGCGGGGTCGCGTACTTCCAGGGCCCCGACGGCCCGCTCTCCACCCTCACCACCGTCTACCTGCCGCTGCTCGGAGGCCCGTACGCGGCCCTGATCGGTGCGAAGACGGTCGTCGGCATGCGGCTGGAGAACGGCAGCATGGCCAAACCCGCACCCAAGCCGACCCCTTCGGGCCGCCGCCCGCTGCGGGAGCTCGTCGCGAACGACAGCGGGCGGGTGGACCTGGTCGACCTCCAGTACGTCGCCCTCAGCGCGGTGACGATGCTGTACGTGGTCCTGTTCTTCCTCGCGGACGCCGGCGGCGGGCTCCCCCGCCTCCCCGCCGAGATCTGGGCCCTCACGGGCGCCCCGGCCGGCGCGTACCTGATCAACAAGATGGCGGTCCGCGCGAACCCGGTCATCACGGACGTCACCCTCGCCGGCTCGGCCCTCACCATCGAAGGCGGCGGCTTCACCCCGGACCCGGCGGGCCCGCCGCCCCGGGTCACCGTGAACGACACGGCCGTCCCGGCCACCGCCGACCCCGCGACGGGCACCCTGACCGCGGCCCTCCCGGAGTCCGCGAAGCCCCCGTTCACGGTGGTCGTCTCCACACCGCGCGGCCTGCGCAGCGACCCGCACCGCTACGAGCCGGCCGCCCCGTCCGTCCCGGCGCAGCCCGCGGGCCAGGCGGCCCCTTCCGAAGCAGGGCGGTGGGGGCCGGCCCGGCCGGGGGCGCTCTAGGGGGTGTCCGGCGGATCAGGGCCGGACACCCCCTAGGCCTCGCCCTTGTGCCGGGCGTAGTAGCGGGCCACGCGGGCCCGGTTGCCGCAGGCCGACGCCACGCACCAGCGGCGGCGGGGGTGCGCCGGCAGGAAGACCAGCACGCACCCCTCCCCCTCACACGCGCGCACCTTGCCCACCCGGGGGTCGGTGAGCAGGTCGGCGACCGCCTCGGCCAGCTCCGCCGCCAGCCTCCCGGCCGGGGTGCCCACCCGACGCGCGGCCGCCGTCGGACCGGCCTCCTCGCTCCAGCCCAGCTCTCGGTGGACGGGCGCCGCGGCCAGGGCCCCGTTCAGCACGGCCAGCGCCCCGGCCGGGGGCCGCTCCCCGGCCCGCACCGCGTCGAACGCCGCCCGCGCGGCCTCCCGTACGCCCCGCACGGCCGCCACTTCGGCCTCGCCCACCTCCCCGACCGGCGCCAGCCGCCCCTCCTGCTCGGCCAGCCACGCCGCGAGCCCGGACGGGTCGGCGACCAGGTCACCGAGGGCGGTGTCGGTGTTGAGGAGGTCGAGGGCGAGGGGCTCACCGGTGAGCGGAAAAGTCGTCGTCACCCCCTAATGCTAACCCCGCCCCTTGACGCATTAGTGATCACCGGGAGAGACTAATGGGACCGAGGCCTCAGGAGGCATGTGATGACTGTTGTCCAGCACCGCACCGTCGACGTCGACGGAGTACAGGTCGCCTACCGCGAGAGCGGCCCCGCCGACGGCCCCGTCCTGCTGCTCCTGCACGGCTTCCCCACCGCCTCCCACCAGTTCGCCCGCCTGATGGACGCCCTCGGCGACACCCCCTGGCGCCTGATCGCCCCCGACTACCCCGGCTTCGGCCGCACCCAGGCCCCGGCCTCCTTCACGTACACCTTCGACAAGCTCGCCGACACCATCGAGCACTTCACCGACGCCCTCGGCCTGGACCGCTTCGCGCTGTACGTCTTCGACTTCGGCGCCCCGGTGGGCCTGCGCCTCGCCACGCGCCGCCCGGAGCGCATCACCGGCCTGATCGTGCAGAACGGCAACGCGTACGAAGAGGGCCTGTCGGACATGGCCCGCGAGTTCACCGCGCTCCGCCGCGAGGTCCCCGGGAACGAAGAGCAGGTCCGCGGCCTGTTCACCGAGGAAGGCACCCGCTTCCAGTACGAAGCCGGCGTCGCCGACCCGACCCTCGTCTCCCCCGACAACTGGACCCTCGACGCCCACTACCTCGCCCTGCCCGGCCGCGCCGACGCACAGGCCGACCTGGCCTTCGACTACGCGTCGAACCTGGCCCTCTACCCGGCCTGGCAGTCCTGGCTGCGCACCGCCCGCCCGCCGGTCCTGGTCGTCTGGGGCGCGGGCGACCCCTTCTTCACCCCCTCCGGCGCGAAGGCGTACCTCCGCGACGCACCGGACGCCGCCGTCCACGTCTTCGACGGCGCGGGCCACTTCGCCCTCGAAACCCACCTCGGGGTCATCACCCCGCTGATCGCGGCCTTCCTGAGCGACCTCCCCTAGTGCTGTGACCGGCAAGGTTCACCGGGTCACAGCACTAGCCGCCGTACCGCCGGAGCCCGGCCGCCGCCCGCACGTCCGCCACCGCGCGCTCGCGGTCGACCGGCGGCGGCTCGAACCGCCCGGCCGCTGCACGCACGTGCTCCTCCCAGCGGTCCTGCCAGAACTCCACCGTCCAACCGGGCCACCGCCGCGGCATCTCGTACGCCTCCGCCGACGCCCCGAGCACCCACCAACCCACCCGGCGCCGCACCGGATCGACATGGACACCGGCATCGGCCGCCACCCGGCACACCCCGTGCTCCGGCCCACCCGCCAACCGCGCGAGCAGGGCGGGCCCCTCCCGGACCGGATGGTCGTTGACGTTCGCCAACAGGTGGCAGCGGTCCGCCCCGACCGTCACCACCGCCACCATCGGCTCGGGCTCGGCCAGCATCTCGTCGCCCGGCCCGATCACCGGCCCCACCACCAGCCCGCCCTCGCGATCACGGACGCGTTCGGGGTCCAACCCCAGGTACGCCCGCACCTCGGCCGGGCCGTCGTACATCCACCGCACGTCCCACCCCGCCCAGGCCTCCCGCAACAACTCCAGGGTCGCCGCCCGGTGCCGCATGACGGCACTCGGCCCCTCCCAGGCAAACAGCATCAGCACCTTCCGGCCCAGGTCGATCAGCGCCGCCCCCTGGCAGAACACGTCGTCCAGCCACCAGTCGGTGACCCGGAGCCCCCTGACCATCGAGAGCGCCTCCGCCGGCCCCGCCAACAGGTCGAGGTCGAGCCCCACCGCCCCGAACCGGGACAGGTACAACTCGAATTCACCGCTCTCGCGGACGACGACGTAGTTCGCACGCTCACCCATCCGCCCAGCATGGGCGCCACTGGCACCGGCCCGCCACGAAATTGACGACCGCCCGGGCCGGTGTCCCGCCGGTTCCGACGGGGCCGGGCGCACGCCGGGGCGTCCCCGCAGGGCTCCGAACTGGGCCGCCCTCGGCCCACCGACCCCTGGAAACGTTCGGAGCCCGAGGAGACGCCCCGGCGGGAGTCCGGCTCCGGCGGAACCACCCCGCCCCCGCCCCGGCACGCCACCAGCCCCGGCGGAACCACCCCGACCCCCGCCCCGGCACGCCCCCGGCCCAGGACCCGGTCAGCCCTCGGCCGGAGCACGGCCCAGGACCCGGTCAGCCCTCGGCAGGAGCCCGGCCCGTCAGCGCCGCCAGGCTGGCGCGGACGTGGTTCATGTGGGCCCGCATCTCCTCCTCCGCCTCCGCGTGCTCCCGCAGGACCCGCTCCGTCTCCCGCCCCACCCGCTCCTCCTCCACCCGCGCCTCCGCCACCAACTCCGCGGCCAGCGCCTCCGCGTCCTCCTGCCCGTGCCGCGCCGCCTCCTCCGCCTCCGCGAAGCCCCGCCGCGCCTCCGCCAGCCGCGCCTCCGCCTCACGCTCCAACTCGGCATGCCGCGCAGCGAGCTCCGCCTCCCGCGCCGCCAGCTCCCGCCCCGCCGCGTCCCACCGCTCCGCCTGCTCCTGCTCGCGCTCCGCGAGCACCGCGTCCGCCCGCCGCCGCGTCTCCGCGAGACCCGCCGCCGCCTCCGAGCGCCACTCCGCCGCGTCCTCCCGCGCCGCCGCCCGCGCCTCGTCCGCCTCCCGCTGCGCCCGCAGCAGCCCCTGCCGGGCCCGGACCTCCGTCTGTTCCCGTACGGCCTCCGCGTCCTGCCGCGCCAACTCGGCCACCCGGTCCGCGTGCGCCTCCGCCGCACCCCGCGTCGCCGACGCGTCCCCGCGCGCCTCCTCCCGCAGGGTCTGCGCCTCCTCCTGCGCCAGCAGCAGGATCCGGCGGGCCCGCTCGCTCAGGTCGTCGTACATCTGCGGCCCCACCGCCGCCAGCGCGGCCACGGCGCCCCGCAGCCGCTCCGCCTCCGCCTCCATCCGCTTCGCCAGGACGGTCAGCCGCGCCACCCGCTCCCAGGCCTCGTCGCGACTTCCGGACAGCCGGGCGAGGTACCGGTCCACGTCCTCCACCCGGTAGCCACGGCCGCGCACGATCGCAATGGGGGCAGTCATCCTGGTAGGGCCTCTCTCGCGGGGATTCCTGTCAAGGATGCGCCATTTGCTCCCAGAAGCCCGAATGGCCGGGCCGAAACCCCTTTCAAGGGGTCTCGGCCCGGCCATTCGACGTCACGCGGGCGGCAGCGCTACAGCAGCCCGTCCCACATCTGCTCCAGCAGCACCGACCACCAGCTCTCCGGCGAAGCCAGCGCCGCGCTGTCGAGCCCCGCCAGGTTCGCCTGGAAGTCGACCGTCCAGTGGCCCGCCTGCTCCGGCGTCAGATGCTGGCGCAGCCGCCACATGTGACCCAGCATCGCGAGCGACCGCACGAACTGCGGCAGGCTCGAGTTCACGAACTGCGGCGGCACCGGGGCACCGCCCGGACCGCCCTCCACCGGCACGGCCACGATGTGCGCGGTCCCGTACTGCACGCAGAGCGCCTTGCCGAAGTCGCTGCCGACCACCAGGTACGAACCCGCGTCCGACGCCGGCTGCACCTGCCGCTGCGCCGCCAGCTCGGCCAGCGTCGGCACCGGCTGACCCGGCACCGCCTGCGCCCAGAAGAACGGCCCGAAGTCGACCGGCAGACCCGACCACACCAGCGTCTGCGCCACGATCTCCGGCACGCCCTGACGGGACACCGCCCGCTGGTCGAAGCGGAACACGCCCTGCGGGCCGAACGCCCCCGCCAGTTCCTGCGCGATGGCTTCGAGCGGGATCGCCGGCTGGAGCGGAACCTGCGGCAGCGGCGCCCGCACCGGCGCGGGGCGCGCCGGGCCGTCCGCCACCTGGTGCAGCTCGCCCTGATGGGTGAGCAGGTGCCGCATGCCCTGCTGCCGGCCCGCGTGGTCCTTTCCGTACGGAGCCACGCTGGTGATCCGCACCTGCGGCCAGGTCTCCCGGATCATCCGGGCGCAATAACCGCCGGGCAGCTCGCAGGACTCCAGCTCGGTGTGCAGCTCCAGCACCTGCTGCGGCGGCACGTTCATGGCGCGCAGCTCGTGCAGGATCTGCCACTCCGGGTGCGGGGTGCCGGGCGCCGAGCGGCGGATGAGCTGCTGCTCGGAGCCGTCGGGCGCGCGGTAGCGGAGCACGGCCTGGTAGCCGGGCCCGACCGTGGGCACGCCGGAGGGAGCCTGCGGCGCCTGGGGCACGTGAGGCGGCTGGGGCGCCTGCGGGTGCGCCACGGGCGCGCCCGGCGGCGGACCGGGAGGCGCGGGCGGCTGACCCGTCACAGCAGGACCGGCCAACATCGTCGCCGCATGGTCCAACCCACCACCGAGCGACCCCCCACCAGGAGCACCGGGCGGACCAGGCGGCTGCGGAACCCCGCCACGCGGAGCCCCCGGCGGACCAGGAGGCGCCGGCGGCTGACCCGTCACAGCAGGACCGGCCAGCATCGTCGCCGCATGGTCCAGCCCACCACCGAGCGACCCCGC
>NZ_JBFBFP010000009.1:0-219752 GCF_040684275.1 Streptomyces sp. NPDC091371 | reverse complement strand
GCACCAGGAGCACCGGGCGGACCGGGCGGCTGCGGAACCCCGCCACGCGGAGCCCCCGGCGGACCAGGAGGCGCCGGCGGCTGACCCGTCACAGCAGGACCGGCCAACATCGTCGCCGCATGGTCCAGCCCACCACCGAGCGACCCCGCACCAGGAGCACCGGGCGGACCGGGCGGCTGCGGAACCCCGCCACGCGGAGCCCCCGGCGGACCAGGAGGCGCCGGCGGCTGACCCGTCACAGCGGGACCGGCCAACATCGTCGCGGCATGATCCAGCCCGCCACCCAGCGACCTGGGAGCAGCCGGCGGGTTCGGCGGACCGGGCGGCGCCGGCGGCTGACCCGCACCCGGCGCGCCGGGAACACCCGGAGCACCCGGCCCGGCGGCGCCATCGGCGCCCCCGGCGGAGTCGCCCGGGCGGGAGATCCGTGCCTTGCTCGTCGGCGCGTCGGCGATGTCCGCCGCCTGTGCCCCGAGCGCCGGCACGACCGCGGTCCTCGGCAGCTGGCTGCCGCCCGGCATCAGCGTGGTCTTCGCCTCGGCCGCCACCCCGGGGGACGGCGCGTCGTCCAGGTCCGACCCGGACAGCGGCGGCGCGAACACGGTCGCCGGCAGCGGCACGGAAGCATCGTCGGAGCCGGGATTCACATCGGTCCCGGCCCACGGGGTGGCCCCGGCCGGCACTCCGTCGTTGGCGGTCGGCTCGTACGGGATCTCGCCCCCGCGCCGCAGCGGCACCGCGTCCACGGGCTCCGGGGCCCGAACGGGAGCGGGCGCCGGAGCCGGCACGGCGTCAACGGGCTCGGCGAAAGCGGGAGCCGGAGCGGGAGCGGGAGCGGGCGACGCGGCCGACACCGGCTCCGGCGAAGGCGTCACGGCCGGCGGAATCCCCGCCCGGTCCGCCGCCTCCTGCAGCCACTCCGGCGGACTCAGCATGAACGAGGTCTGCTCCGAGTCGATCCGCGGCGGCGGCACCGAGGCCTCCGAAGCCGACGCCGCCGCAGCGGCCCCGTACTCCTCCTCGTACCGGCGGATCACCTCACCCACCGGCAGCCCCGGCCACAGCGTGACCTCCCCGCTGTCCCGCGCGATGACCAGCCGCTGCCGCCCACCACCGGACACCGGACCGGCCGCGCGGTCCTCCGCCCACACCACGAACCCGAGTCCGAACTCCCGTACGCGCACCTCACGGTGCTGGTACGCGGGAACGTCCCCGTTGATCCACTCCTCGGCGCGCTCCTGCGCCTGCGCGAACGTCACCATCGCGCTATCACCCCTCCACCCGTGCCGGACCCGACACGGGAACCGAGCGTGCGAATCCGCCGTCCACCATCAGACCGGCCACCGTTTCCAGTTCCGGCGGATTGCCCGCCAACCGCTCCAGAAAGGCGTCGAAATCACCGCCGCACGGCAGCAACAGCCGCTCCACGCGCTCCTGCACGGACCATCCGTCCCGGTCGCGCGCGTCGTCGTACGGGGAGAACCACACCGACCCGATCGACTCGCCCTTGACCTTCACCGCGAGCAGTCCGCCCTGCGCGAAGCCCACGCAGAGGTAGTCCTTCGTCAGGTGGTCGCGCAGGCACTTGTTGATGTAGACGAGGTCGTTGACCGCCGCCTCCTCGCGCACCGTGAAGAACGGCTGGTCCACCAGCAGTCCGAGGTCCACGTCCAGACCCGCGCCCACCGGCGCGCAGCCGCCCGCCGCCTTCAGGAACGAGCGGTACGGCTCCGGCAACCGGTAGCCGAGGTCCTCCTCGACGCCCTGCACCTGCGACTCGGACACCGAGACCACCGACTTCGGCAGCCCCATGTGCACCGGGCGCACCTCCTGCAACGGCCGCGTCCCGCGCTTCTCGTGGTCCACCGGAGCCGTCGCCAGCCCGGCGTGGTGCCGCAGCAACGCCTTCACCTCGACCGGGACCAGCTCCATGCGCCGCGAGCCCGCCACGTGGTGCCAGGTCCAGCCGTGCGGGGTCGCGACCTCGCCGACCGTGTCCCACAACTCGTGCCCGGCCGCCTTCATCGCGGCGTTCGCGGACACGACGTCCGTCAGACGCAACTCGTCGACGCCGAAGCCCTCCGGCGGTTCGGCGATCTCCACCGCCGCGCGCGCGTACGCGGAGAAGTCCGGATGCCCGTTGGCGTCCATCCGCACACCGTGGGGATGCCGAGCTGCCCGGACCGGGTCCGGGAAGTGCACGACCTGCCCCGAGTAAGCGGCGTTGGGTGGCGCGGCCTGCTGCCCGAGCCGACCTGTCGTCATGGCGGTAGCCCCCTGCTGGATCTGGCTGGTTCACCACAGCCTATGCGCTGGGGCAAGAGCGTCACCCGCGCGCGACCGGCACACCCCCGCGAGGGCCGGGAACATCCGAATTGATACGAATATTCGACCCCGCTTCCGCATGACAGGTGACATTTGGCAGGCTGTCCCCGCAGCACGGGGGCGTGCGCACAGCGGCTACCACCGCGGCCACGGGAGGGAAGGCGCAACCATGCAGAACACGGCAACACGGACCGATCCGGCCGACACCACCGGCCCGGCCGCCACTTCGGCCACCGCCCCGGCCACCGACCCCGGCGGCCCCGCCGGCGACCCACGCCTGCGCTGGAGCAGCGCGGGCGACCGCCCCGCCGTACCCGTCCTGCGCTTCCGCCGCGACGGCATCCTGCCCACGGTCGCCGCAGCCCTCTCCGTACGCGGCGAAACCCTCACCGGCACCGCCGGCAAGGCCGACCAGCCACCCGTGCTCCACCCCCTCGTACAGGACTTCCTCGACACCCTCACGAGCGGCCAGCGCGAACGTTTCACCGGCCGCTGCCCCGAGGCCATCCTCATCTCCCGCCACCTGACGGCCATCGAGGGCGCCCGCTCCAAGCGCGCCTCCCGCAAGCCCCTATCCCCCAGCGAGGCCCGCCGCTCCCTCAAGCACGCGAAGATCACCGCCCGCCGCATCCGCGAGGACGGCGACCCCCTCCACGGCAGCTACGCAGCCCCCTGCCGCTCCTGCGAGCCCCTCCTCGCCCACTTCGGCGTACGCCCCGTCGACCTCACCCCAGCCGAGTAGCCATGACCACCGCCTCCGCCTCCTACGACCGCTCCTCGGCCACCCGCTTCCCCGTCGCCGTGGACTCCGCCCTGCGCACAGCCGGCTGGGAACCCGGCCGCTGGGACATCAAGCAGGCCGAGTACTGGGCCGACGCCCTGCGCGACCACACCACCCCCGCCGGCCACCGGCACACCGTCTTCCCCGCCGCCGTCGAGGCCTGGGCCGAATTCGGCGGCCTCACCGTCTCCGCCCCCGGACCGGGCCGCCAGATAGCGCCCACGACGCTCCGCCTCGACCCCCTCACGGGCCTGCACCTGGCCCGCACCTTCGCCGACCTCGGCCGCGCCCTGTCCAGCGAGCTCTGCCCCCTCGGCGTCGAGGCCGACGCGGGCTCCCACCTCGCCATCGACCGCGAGGGCCGCGTGTACGGGATCGACCACAGTGGCGACTGGTACCTCGGCTCCGACACGGACGAGGCCCTCACCCTCCTCCTCACGGGCCTCCAGCCCACCCGCCTCACCACGACCTGACCCGACCCCGCCGCGCGGATCCGGCCCCGCCGGGCAAAACCCAGCCCCGCCGGCGTTTGAGGCGCGGGGGCCCGGGGGCAGCGCCCCCGGCAACGGCGCCGCACCCGACCGCACACCGCGCGCCCGGCCCCGGCGCAACCAGCCCCCAGCCCTGCCCGACCTACCGCGCCGCCCCCACGGGAAGCACCGCCGACACCTTGAACCCGCCCCCATCCGTCGGCCCCGACACGAACACCCCGCCCAGCCCCAGCACCCGCTCCCGCATCCCCACGAGCCCGTTCCCCCCACTGGGAAGCCCCGGCTGCGGCGCCTGCCCGTCACACGGCCCGTTCTCCACCTGCATGGCCACCTCCCCCTCCCGGTGCGCGAGCCGTACGACGACCCGCGCGCCCGGCGCGTGCTTGTGGCAGTTGGTCAGCGCCTCCTGCACCACCCGGTAGGCCGTCTGCTCCAGCTCCGCCGGGTACCCGGACACCTCCCCCTGCACCAGCATCTCCACGGCCATCCCGGCCACCCGGGACTGCCCGACCAGCGCCTCCAGCTCCGCCAGCGAGGGCCCGTCCTCGAAACCCCCCACCAGCGCCACCGGCACGGCAGCGGCAGCCACGTCGGGCCTCGCCGGCTCCTCCCGCCGCAGCACCCCCAACATCTCCCGCAGCTCCGTCAACGCCTGCCGCCCCATGTCACCCACCAGCGCCGCGTTCTTCACCGCCCGCGCCGGATCCTTCGCCGCCACCGCCTCCAGCGCGGCCGCGTGCACCACCATCAGGCTCACCCGGTGCGCCACCACGTCGTGCATCTCCCGCGCGATCCGGGTCCGCTCCTCCGTACGCGCCCACTCGGCCCGCTCCTCGGCCCGGTCCGCCAGCAGCGACAGCTCCCGCTCCAGCGAGTCCGCCCGCTCCTGCAGGCTCTCCATCAGCCGGCGCCGGGCCCCCATGTACAACCCGAACAGCACCGGCGGCACGGTCAGCGCCACCGCCACGAACACGGACAGCATCAGCACGAAGGAGCCGCCGGCCGCCACGTCCCCCCGGGTCCGCAGGTACATCACGGCGAAGGTCGCGGCCAGCGCCATCGAGGTCAGCGTGGCGGTGATCCGCCGGGGCACCTCGGAGGAAGCCACCGTGTACAGCCCCACCACCCCGAGCAGGAAGCCCATCACGGCCGGCGTGACGCCGATCCCCACCAGCACCACGGCGACGGGCCACCGCCGCCGCACCACGAGCGCGGACCCCACCACCAGCCCGAACAGCACCCCGACCGCGGTCGGCACCCCCGCCTCCGCGGCGAAGCCGACCCCCTCCCACCCGCACTCAATCGCGGACGCCACGCCGAGCGCCACATCCACCACGGCATCCCGCCGCCGCACCCACCACCACACAGGCGGCCCAGCGCGGCCTTCCACATCCCCCGTACTGGTCATGCCGTCCAGCGTACGCAGGGGCCCCAGCACAGGGCCGAACGGATTTCCCGCAAACCCCCGGTAATCGCACGCACGGCTGAATCGTCCGTTATCCGGGACCTGAATCCTGCATTCCGGACGACATTGAAGCCATGACCGAAATCCGACGTCGCCCCGGCGACGGCACCGGCGGGCTCCGCCAGGGCACCGCGACCTTCGAAGCCCTCCGCGAGCAGGCGGTGGCCCTGCGCCGGGAGGGCCTCAGCCGCCGCGAGATCCGCGACCGCCTGGCCGTCCACAACAACGACATCCTCAACCGCCTCCTGGAGGGCGAGCCGCCGCCCGAGTGGACGAAGCGGCCGAACGCGAAGGACGACCTCCGCGCGAGGGCCCGCGAACTCCGCCTCCAGGGCATGACGTACGACCAGATCCAGCTGGAGCTGGGCTGCTCGAAGAGCTCGATCTCCCTCTGGGTCCGCGACCTCCCGAAACCGGAGCGCCGACGCAGCCCCGAAGAGGCCTCCGCCATCGCGAAGCGGGGCTGGGAACGAACCCTTCAGTTGCGCGATACCGAAAGAAGCCGGATCAAGGAACAGGCGGCATCGGAAATCGGGGCCCTTTCCGATCGCGAGCTGTTCGTCCTCGGAGTCGGCCTGTACTGGGCCGAGGGAAGCAAGGACAAGCCGTACGACCGGCGCGAGCGGGCCGTGTTCGTGAACAGCGACCCCGGCATGATCGGCGTCTACCTCGCCTGGCTCCGCCTCCTCGGCGTCGAGCAGCAGCACGTTCGCTACTTCCTGATGATTCACGAGAGTGCCGACATCGCGGAGGCGGAAGGGTTCTGGGCCGACTTCGTCGGCGCCGATCCGTCACAGTTCACGAAGACCACGCTCAAACGCCACAACCCGAGGACCCGCAGGAAGAACACCGGCGAGGAGTACCGCGGCTGCCTTGCCGTTCGGGTGCTCAAAAGTGCGGATCTGTATCGTCGCATTGAGGGCTGGTGGTGCGGCATAGTAGGGGCTGTGTCCGAAGCCGATCAACAGAATCGGACATAGGGGGCGAACCATCCCGGATCGTCTAAGGGCAGGACAAATGGTTTTGGTCCATTGAATGAGGGTTCGAATCCTTCTCCGGGAGCTCACAGAACACTGATGCTCAGATTCGGGTCCTGATCTCCACGGTCGGGACCCGCCCTCGTTTCCGCCCCTTAACGCCCCGGTATCCTTCACGGGTCCACCCCCGAAGCCGAAGGGCACACCCGTGAGCGCCAACCGCCCGGCAGCCGTCGTCGTCCTCGCAGCGGGTGAGGGCACCCGCATGAAGTCCGCGACCCCGAAGGTTCTGCACGAGATCTGCGGGCGCTCGCTCGTCGGTCACGTCGTCGCCGCCTCCCGCGAGCTGGACCCCGCCCACCTCGTCGTGGTCGTCGGGCACGCCCGTGAGCAGGTCACCGCGCACCTCGCCGGCATCGACGCCGGCGTCCGCACCGCCGTCCAGTACGAGCAGAACGGCACCGGGCACGCGGTCCGGATGGCCCTCGAAGAGCTCGGCGGCGCGCCCGACGGCACCGTGATCGTCGTCTGCGGCGACACCCCCCTCCTCACCGGGGAGACCCTCGCGCAGCTCGCGGCCACGCACACCGCCGACGGCAACGCCGTCACCGTGCTGACCGCCGAGGTGCCGGACTCCACCGGCTACGGCCGCATCGTCCGGGACGCGGAGAGCGGCGCCGTGAAGGCGATCGTCGAGCACAAGGACGCCACCGACGCCCAGCGCGCCATCCGGGAGATCAACTCCGGGGTCTTCGCCTTCGACGGCGCCCTGCTCGCCGACGCGCTCGGCAAGGTCCGTACGGACAACAGCCAGGGCGAGGAGTACCTCACCGACGTCCTCGGCATCCTGCGCGAGGCCGGCCACCGCGTCGGCGCGGCCGTCGGCGCCGACCACCGGCAGATCCTCGGGATCAACAACCGCGTGCAGCTGGCGGAGGCCCGCGCGCTGCTGAACGCGCGCCTGCTGGAGCAGGCCATGCTCGCGGGCGTGACGGTCGTCGACCCGGCCAGCACCTTCCTCGACGTGACGGTGACTTTCGGCCAGGACGCCCTGATCCACCCGGGGACCCAGCTCCTCGGCGCCACGCACATCGCCGAGGGCGCCGAGGTCGGCCCCAACACCCGCCTCAAGGACACCCGGGTGGGTGCGGGGGCCCGCGTGGACAACACGGTGGCGGACGGCGCGATCGTCGGCCCCCACGCGAGCGTGGGCCCGTTCGCGTACCTGCGTCCCGGTACGGACCTCGGCGCGAAGGCGAAGGCCGGCACGTACGTGGAGATGAAGAACGCGACGATCGGCGAGGGCACGAAGGTGCCGCACCTGTCGTACGTGGGCGACGCCACGATCGGCGAGTACACCAACATCGGCGCGGCGAGCGTCTTCGTGAACTACGACGGCGAGCACAAGCACCACACCACCGTCGGCTCGCACTGTAAGACGGGGTCGGACAACATGTTTGTGGCACCGGTCACCATCGGGGACGGTGCCTACACGGCCGCCGGGTCCGTGATCACGAAGGACGTGCCGCCCGGCGCGCTGGCCGTGGCCCGGGGCCAGCAGCGGAATATCGAGGGCTGGGTGGCCCGGAAGCGTCCGGGAAGCGCCTCGGCGACGGCGGCTCAATCGGCAGTCCAGGTGGACTCCGACGCCCGTTGAGGTGAACTGACCGGAAACGGGTACGTTCAGGACGGCGTACCGTGATAGGTGCACCCAATTCGGCTGGCTCACCGTGTGCGGGACGGACGCACATGGGGGCGAGCAGCTTTCAACACGTCTGAGGAGACAGTGCTGTGACCGGGATCAAGACGACCGGCGAGAAGAAGCTGATGCTCTTCTCCGGCCGCGCCCACCCCGAGCTGGCCGAGGAGGTCGCGCACCAGCTCGGTGTCGGCCTCGTGCCGACCAAGGCTTTCGACTTCGCGAACGGTGAGATCTACGTCCGCTTCCAGGAGTCGGCACGTGGCGCGGACTGCTTCCTGATCCAGAGCCACACGGCTCCGATCAACAAGTGGATCATGGAGCAGCTGATCATGATCGACGCGCTGAAGCGCGCGTCGGCACGCTCCATCACCGTGATCGTCCCGTCCTACGGGTACGCCCGCCAGGACAAGAAGCACAAGGGCCGCGAGCCGATCTCGGCCCGCCTGGTCGCCGATCTGCTGAAGACCTCGGGTGCCGACCGCATCCTGACGGTCGACCTGCACACGGACCAGATCCAGGGCTTCTTCGACGGCCCGGTGGACCACCTGTCGGCCCTGCCGGTCCTCGCGGACTACGTGGGCGCCAAGGTGGACCGCTCGAAGCTGACGATCGTCTCCCCGGACGCCGGCCGCGTGCGCGTCGCCGACCGCTGGTGCGACCGCCTGGACGCGCCCCTCGCGATCGTGCACAAGCGCCGTGACAAGGACGTCGCCAACCAGGTGACCGTCCACGAGGTCGTCGGTGAGGTCAAGGGCCGCGTCTGCGTCCTGGTCGACGACATGATCGACACGGGTGGCACGATCTGCGCCGCTGCCGACGCGCTGTTCGCGCACGGTGCGGAGGACGTCATCGTGACGGCCACGCACGGCATCCTGTCGGGTCCGGCGGCCGACCGCCTGAAGAACTCCAAGGTCAGCGAGTTCGTGTTCACGAACACCCTGCCGGACCCGTCGGACCTGGAGCTCGACAAGATCACGGTGCTGTCGATCGCCCCGATGATCGCGCGCGCGGTGCGCGAGGTCTTCGAGGACGGTTCGGTCACCAGCCTGTTCGAAGAGCAGGCGTAGCACCGTAGAAGATCCTTTTGAGTGCGGCCTCCCCGCCGGGTAGACTCCTTGAGTTGCTCGGCGAGGGAGGCCGCACTTTTGTGTGCGGGCACTCCGTTATCGACGCGCTCTTCGTAGCAGGCCGTTTCGGCCGGGTGACTCTGTCCGTTTTCCGTCACCCCACGAGGAGTGAACATGTCCGAGGTCAAGCTTTCCGCCCAGCTCCGTGACACCTTCGGCAAGGGCTCTGCCCGCCAGGCCCGTCGCGACGCCCTGGTTCCCGGTGTCATCTACGGTCACGGCAACGACCCGAAGCACGTCAACGTCGAGGCCCACGGCCTGGCGCTGGCGCTGCGTACCCCGAACGTCCTGATCTCCCTGGACATCGCGGGCGACGGCACCGAGCTGGTCATCCCGAAGGCCGTTCAGAAGCACCCCCTGAAGCGCTCCATCTCCCACGTCGACTTCCTGATCGTCAAGAAGGGCGAGAAGGTCACCGTCGACGTTCCGGTCGTGACCGAGGGCGAGCTGGCCGCCGGCGGCAACCTGCTGGAGACCCTGCTGTCGACCGTTTCGGTCGAGGCCGAGGCCACCCACATCCCGACCGAGATCACCGTCTCGATCGCGGGCCTGGAGGCCGGTGCCACGGTGCACGCCTCCGACCTGGTCCTGCCGGCCGGCACCACCCTGGCCGTCGACGGTGAGACCGCCGTCCTGCAGGTCGTCGCCCCGCAGGCCGAGGAGCCGGCCGCCGAGGCCGCGGCCGAGGGCACCGAGGCCTGAGCCTCGCCTTCACCCCTCAGCAGTTGCTGACCGACCGCCGTCCGGCTCCACTGGAGCGGGACGGCGGTCGTCTTCGTTCTCAAGGCGGTAAGGAGACAGTGATGTCGGACGACGCGGCGGCTCCCTGGCTGGTCGTGGGCCTGGGCAATCCGGGTGGTGAGTACGCCGGGAACCGGCACAACATCGGTTTCATGGTGGCGGACCTGCTCGCGGAGCGGATCGGCGGCAAGTTCAAGGCGCACAAGGCGCGTGCCCAGGTGGTCGAGGGCCGTATCGGTCCTCCCGGTCCGGCGAACCGCCGTGTGGTGCTGGCGAAGCCGATGTCCTTCATGAACCTGTCGGGCGGCCCGGTGACGGCCCTGCGCGACTTCTACAAGGTGCCGCTGGACCGGATCGTGGCGATCCACGACGAGCTGGACATCGACTACCCGACGCTGCGGCTGAAGCTGGGCGGCGGGGACAACGGCCACAACGGTCTGAAGTCGATGACGAAGTCGATGGGTCCGGACTACCACCGGGTGCGCTGCGGGATCGGCCGCCCGCCGGGCCGTATGCAGGTCGCGGACTTCGTGCTGAAGGACTTCTCCTCGACGGAGCGCAAGGATCTGGACTGGTTCGTGGACCGGGCGGCCGACTCGGTGGAGTGCCTGATCACGGAGGGTCTGGAGCGCGCGCAGTCGGCGTACAACTCCTAGGCCGGGGCGGGGCGGTCGGGTCGGTGGCGTGAAACGATCGCCACGACGGGCAGGGGACAAACGGCGCAGTCGACCCCAAGGTCACATAAATACTGTGCGGTACCTCTTGACCGGGCCGGGGCGGCGTCAGCAAGCTGGGCGGCGCCACCCCCACGGCCCGCTTCCCCCTCCTGTGCCAGAGGTGCCCCATGCACGTTTTCAGCCAGCGTTGGGCGGTGATTGCGGTCCCGGCCGCGGCTTCCCTCGTGCTCGCCGCCAGTGCCGTGCCCGCTTCCGCGATCGACTCGTACACGATCCCCCTGCACCAGCCGGTGCCCATCACCGCCGCTTCCTACGGTGAGAAGGAAGCGGCGTGCGCGGGCGTTCCCGCGTCGAAGGACGGCTGGCACTTCGTGCTGCCGGGCAACACCACCGTGTTCAAGAAGCTGACGGTGACCTTCGAGCCGGGTGGTACGCAGGTGATCACCGTTTTCGGTCCGCCGACCGGGAAGCACGCCTACGCGGCCTCCGCGGCCGGTGCCAAGCTGACGGCCGCGTCCGCGGTGGTCGAGGGCGGCTCGGTGGAGTGGTTCAACCTGTCGCACACCTGCCCGGCTTCGGTGACGCCGAGCCCCACCCCGTCGAAGACGCCGTCCGGCACTCCGTCGAAGACGCCGTCGGGCTCCGCCTCGGCCTCGCCGTCGCCGTCCCGGTCGGCCTCCCCGTCGGCCTCCAAGTCGGCTTCCCCGAGCCCCTCGGCGTCGGTGAGCCGGAGCGGCGGCTCCACGCCGTCCGGTTCGGGCACGCCGAGCTCGACAGCGAGTTCCCCGGCTCCGGTGACGGGCGGAGGCGGCGACCTGGCCGACACCGGTGCGGACCTGCCGGTGGCCCTGCTCTCGGCGCTGGCCGCCGCGCTGGTGGCCGCGGGCGGGGTGCTCGTGGTGCGGCGTCGGCGCGCGCGGTAGTCGCGTAGGGCGTACGGGAAAGCCCCCGCACCGTCGGCTTCGGTGCGGGGGCCTTCGCGTGTCCGGGGGCGGCTCAGCCGGTGTTGCGCAGGCCGGCGGCCACGCCGTTGACGGTGAGCAGGAGGGCGCGGGCGAGGAGCGGGTCGGCTTCCTCGCCGCGGGCCGCGGCGGCGCGCTGGCGGGCGAGCAGGGAGACCTGGAGGTAGGAGATGGGGTCCAGGTAGGCGTCGCGTACGGCGAAGGTCTGCTGGAGCACCGGCTGGGAGTCGAGGAGCTTGTCGCCTCCGGTGATGCGCAGGACTTCGGCGACGGTGAGCTCGTGTTCGGCCTCGATGCGGTCGAAGACGTGCTTGAGCTCGTCGGGGACGAGGGTGTCGACGTAGTGGCGGGCGATCCGCAGGTCCGTCTTGGCCAGCGTCATCTCGACGTTGGAGAGGAAGTTGCGGAAGAAGTGCCAGCGCTGGCCCATTTCGGTGAGGACGTCCTCCTGGCCGGCCTCGCGCAGGGCCTTGAGGCCGGAGCCGACTCCGTACCAGCCGGGGACGATCTGGCGGGACTGGGTCCAGCCGAAGACCCACGGGATGGCGCGCAGGCCGTCGAGGCCGGCGCCGGAGTCGGGGCGGCGGGAGGGGCGGGAGCCGAGGTGGAGGTCGGCGAGCTGGTCGACGGGGGTGGAGGCGAAGAAGTAGGAGGGCAGGTCGGGGTCCTCGACGAGCGCGCGGTAGGCGCCGTGGGCGGCGTCGGACACGATGTCCATGGCCGCGTCCCAGAGGGTGAGGGCCTCTTCGGACTGGCGGGGCGCGGTGTGCAGGGCGGAGGCCTGCAGGGTGGCGGCGACGGTCAGTTCGAGGTTTTCGCGGGCGAGGGAGGGGACGAGGTACTTGTCGGAGATGACCTCGCCCTGTTCGGTGACCTTGATCTCGCCTTCGAGGGTGCCCCAGGGCTGGGCGAGGATCGCGTCGTGGGAGGGGCCGCCGCCGCGGCCGACGGTGCCGCCGCGGCCGTGGAAGAGGCGCAGGCGGACGCCGTAGCGGTGGGCGACGTCGCGCAGTCGGCGCTGGGCGCGGTGGATTTCCCACTGGCTGGTGGTGATGCCGCCGAACTTGGAGGAGTCGGAGTAGCCGAGCATGACCTCCTGGACGTCGCCTCGGAGGGAGACGAGGCGCCGGTAGGAGGGGTCGGCGAGCATGTCGCCGAGGATGACGTCGGCGGCGCGCAGTTCGTCGGTGGTTTCGAGGAGCGGCACGATGCCGATCTTGGCCCAGCCGGCGTGGAGGTCGATGAGGCCGGCTTCGCGGGCGAGGACGGCGGCGGCGAAGACGTCGTCGGCGCCCTGGCACATCGAGATGATGTACGACTCGATGACTTCGGGGCCGAACTTCTCGAAGGCGTCCTTGATGGCGGAGAAGACGCCGAGGGTCTTGTGGCCGGCCGGGTCGAGGGGGGCCGGGGTGGGGGCGAGGGGGCGGCGGGAGCGGAGTTCCTTGGCGAGGAGCTTCTGCCGGTAGTCGCGGGGCATGTCGGCGTAGCGCCAGGATTCCTCGCCGAGCCGGTCGAAGAGCTGGCCGAGGGCGTGGTGGTGGGCGTCGGCGTGTTCGCGTACGTCCATGGTGGCGAGCTGGAGGCCGAAGGCGGCGAGGGTGCGGATGGTGCGGTCCATGCGGCCGTCGGCGAAGAGGGCGCCGCGGTGTTCGCGCAGGGAGGTCTGGATGAGGGTGAGGTCGGTGAGGAGTTCGGCGGTGCCGAGGTAGTCGCGGCCTTCCTCGTGGGGGATGCCCTTGGCGAGGCGCTCGCGGGTGTTGAGGAGCTTCTGCCGGATGCAGGTGGCCTTGAGGCGGTACGGCTCCTCGGCGTTCAGCCGCTTGTAGCGGGGGCTGATCTCGGGGAGGCGTTCGAGGTCGGCCTGGAGGGAGGCGAGGAGTTCCTCGGTGGCTCCGGTGTAGCGGATGGAGTTGGAGAGGAGCGAGCGCAGGAAGTCGATGAGTTCGAGGGCGTCGGTGATGCCGTGCTCGTGCTGGAGGATCAGCACGTCGCGGGTGACCTCGGGGGTGACGTTGGGGTTGCCGTCGCGGTCGCCGCCGATCCAGGTGCCGAACGTGAGGGGGCGGGTGCCGGCGGGGAGCTCGACGCCGACGCGCTGGAGTTCGGCGGCGAGGTCTTCGAGGACGTCGCCGACGGCGCCGGCGTGCAGCTCGTCGAGGTAGTAGATGGCGTTGCGGGCCTCGTCGGCGGGTTCGGGGCGGACCACGCGGAGCTCGTCGGTCTGCCAGACGAGGTCGATGTTCTCGGCGAGGCGCAGGTCGTGGCGGCGGCGGTCGCCGGCGCCGGTGACGGGTTCCTCGAGGAGGGCGGCGATGCGGCGCAGCTTGTTGAGGACGCTGCGGCGGGCGGCTTCGGTGGGGTGCGCGGTGAAGACGGGCCGGACGTTGAGGTTCTTGACCGTTTCGCGCAGGTGCTCGGGGTCGGCGTCCTTGAGCATGTCGGCGGTGCGGGCGAGGAGGCTGCCTTCGGCGGCGCGGTGGGCGCGCAGTTCCTTGCCGCGGTGCACCTGTTCGGTGACGTTGGCGAGGTGGAAGTAGGTGGAGAAGGCGCGTACGAGCTTGGCGGCGGTCTCCAGGTCGGTGTCGCCGAGGAGGGTGGCGGCGGCTTCGCCGTCGGTGCGGGTGAGTGCGCGCACTTGTTCGACGAGGTCGAGTAGGTCCTGGCCCTCCTGGCGGACGAGCGTCTCTCCGAGGAGGTCGCCGAGGCGGCGGATGTCCGCGCGCAGCTCTGCGTTCGCGGCGTCGGCGGTGTGGGCGGGGACCTGGTCAGCACTGCTCACAGGTGCGGCTCCTTGCAGTGTTCGAGCGCTACTGGGCGGTGGGCTCCCGACGGCGCGCGGCGTCGCCGCTCCTGATGCGCAGCTCGGGCTGCCCGTGCGGACCGCGCTGTCCGACGGCAACAGGATAGGTGTCCCGCGCGTGTGCCTGGGCAAATGTCTCACCAGACGGCAAGTGGGCGGCTCGCGGGCGGGGCGTCGGGTGCCTTCGCACGCCCCGGTCGCGCTCCTGTTGTCTCGGGCCGCGGCTTTGCCATACTTACGATGCCGTAGGTTACGGGTCCGTAACC
This sequence comes from Streptomyces sp. NPDC091371, assembly GCF_040684275.1. Taxonomy (NCBI): domain Bacteria; kingdom Bacillati; phylum Actinomycetota; class Actinomycetes; order Kitasatosporales; family Streptomycetaceae; genus Streptomyces; species Streptomyces sp. NPDC091371. The sequence goes on along the minus strand of NZ_JBFBFP010000009.1, from coordinate 205,435 downwards.
TACGGCCCTGCCGACTTCTCACCCTCAGGGGACACCCATGACCATCAGCCCCGATCTGATCGAGGACGCCTCGGCGACCTCCGACGGGCCTGTGCCGTCCGCGACTCTCGGCGGCGAGAGCAAACGCTCGATCGAGCAGATCGCTCTCCTGCTGTTCATCACCGTTCCCTTCCTGGCCCTGCTGGCGGCGATTCCGCTGGCCTGGGGCTGGGGGGTGAGCTGGCTGGATCTCGGCCTGATGGTCTTCATGTACTTCCTGGCCTGCCATGGGATCACGATCGGCTTCCACCGGTACTTCACCCATGGTTCCTTCAAGGCGAAGCGGCCGCTGCGCATCGCACTCGCGATCATGGGGTCGATGGCGGTGGAGGGGCCGCTGGTGCGGTGGGTGGCCGACCACCGCAAGCACCACAAGTACTCGGACCACGAGGGTGACCCGCATTCGCCGTGGCGGTTCGGGGAGACGGTGCCGGCGCTGATGAAGGGCCTGTGGTGGGCGCACATCGGCTGGCTCTTCGACGAGGAGCAGACCGACCAGCAGAAGTACGCGCCCGATCTGATCAAGGATCCGGCGATCCGGCGGATCTCGCGCGACTTCATCTTCTGGACGATGTTCTCGCTGGCGCTGCCGCCGCTGGTGGGCGGTCTGGTGACGATGTCGTGGTGGGGCGCGTTCACGGCGTTCTTCTGGGGTTCGCTGGTGCGGGTCGCGCTGCTGCACCACGTGACGTGGTCGATCAACTCGATCTGCCACGCGGTGGGCAAGCGTCCGTTCAAGTCGCGTGACCGGTCGGGCAACGTGTGGTGGCTGGCGGTGCTCTCCTGCGGCGAGTCCTGGCACAACCTGCACCACGCGGACCCGACGTCGGCCCGCCACGGTGTGCTGCGCGGCCAGGTCGATTCCAGCGCCCGGCTGATCCGCTGGTTCGAGCAGCTGGGCTGGGCCAGTGACGTGCGCTGGCCGTCGGCGTCCCGGATCGAAGCCCGGCGCAGGGAATCCGAGCCGAACGCGGCATGATGGGGGACGTGGCGATCGACGGCAGCAACTCCAGCAGCGACAAGCCCAGGCGCGGCCGCCGGGTCCGGATGACGGGCGCGGAGCGGCGCCAGCAACTGCTGGACATCGGCCGGACGCTGTTCGCGGAGAAGGGCTTCGAGGGCACCTCGGTGGAGGAGATCGCGGCGAAGGCCGGGGTGTCCAAGCCTGTGGTGTACGAGCACTTCGGCGGCAAGGAGGGCCTGTACGCGGTCGTCGTGGACCGGGAGATGCGCCAGCTGCTGGACGGGGTGACGGGTGCGCTGACGGCCGGGCACCCGCGGGAGCTGCTGGAGCAGGCGGCGTTCGCGCTGCTCGACTACATCGAGTCGTACACGGACGGTTTCCGGATCCTGGTGCGCGATTCGCCGGTCGCGCAGTCGACCGGCACCTTCGCCTCGCTGATCAGTGACATCGCCACGCAGGTCGAGGACATCCTGGGCCTGGAGTTCAAGGCCCGGGGCTTCGATCCGAAGCTGGCGCCCCTGTACGCGCAGGCGCTGGTCGGGATGGTGGCGCTGACCGGGCAGTGGTGGCTGGATGTGCGCAAGCCCAAGAAGGCGGAGGTGGCCGCGCACCTGGTGAACCTGGCCTGGCACGGCCTGGACGGGCTGGAGTCGAAGCCGCACCTGGTGGGCCGCCGCAAGAGCTGAGTCCGTACCCCGTACGCGACGGCGCCCCGTCACCGGAGTTCCGGTGGCGGGGCGCCGTCGCGTGGTGCCGTGCGCCGTCCTAGGCGCAGGATTCCTGCGTGAGCGGTTCCAGGCTGTGCTGTTCGAGGAATTCGAGCCGGTTGCCCACCGGGTCCTCGGAGTAGAAGCGGCGGTGGTCCGGCAGGTTGTCGTCCCAGACGACCTTGGCTCCGCGCTCCTCCAGTCTGCTCGCGTACTCCACGATGCCGCTCACCCGTAGCCCCGGATGGGCCTTGCGTGCGGGCCTGAAGTCCTCTTCGACGCCCAGGTGCAGCTGTACGGGCCCGGCGGCGAACCAGCAGCCGCCGCGTGCGGCGAGGGCGGGCGGTTTGGGGATCTCCGTCATCCCGAGGACGTCGGTGTAGTAGGCGCGGAGCCGGTCCTCCGATCCGGGCGGCGCGGCGAGTTGGACGTGGTCCACGGCGATCAGCATGGTCAGGCCTCCTTGCGGGCTACGGCGAAGATGCGGCGGAAGGGGAAGACGGTGCCGCGCGGGCCGGTCGGGTAGGCGTCGCGCAGCAGTTCCCGGTATTCGGCGAGGAAGGCGCCGACGGCCTCCTCGTCGTCGCCCAGGGCGGTGAGGACCGGTCGCAGGGCGGTGCCCTTGACCCAGTCGAGCACCGGGTCCGGGCCTTGGAGCAGTTGGTGGTAGGTGGTCTCCCAGACGTCGGCGGCGCAGCCGAGTTCGGTGAACCGGGCGAGGTATTCGGCGGGTTCGAGGAAGTGCCGGTAGCGGGCGCCGTGGCCGGCGAGCCGGGCGCGCCAGCGCGGGGTGTCGCAGAGTTCGGCGAGCAGGGCGTGGCTGGGGGCGTGGAAGTTGCCGGGGATCTGGAAGGCGAAGGTGCCGCCGGGGCGCAGTCCGTTGATCCAGGTGCCGAAGGAGCCGGGGTGGCTGGGGACCCACTGGAGGGCGGCGTTGGAGACGATCAGGTCGTAGGGCTGGTCGGGCAGCCAGGAGGCGAGGTCCGCGTGCTGGAAGTCGAGGCGGCCGCCGCCGGCGGTGGGGCCCGCGTATTCCTGGTCGGCGCGGTGGAGCATTTCGGGGGACAGGTCGAAGCCGGTGATCCGGGCGTCGGGCCAGCGGCCGGCGAGGAGGGCGGTGACGTTGCCGGGGCCGCAGCCGAGGTCGGCGATGCGGGCGGGGCTGGTGGGGAGTTCGGGTATGCGGGTCAGCAGGTCGAGGAAGGGGCGGGTGCGGTGGCCGGCGTGCCGGAGGTACTGCTGGGGATCCCATGTGGGGGCGGACGGCGCTGTGGACGTGGGGGTCCCGGCGCGTGCCGTATCGGAATACATGTTCGAGCCTCCCTGCTGGCGGGGCGGTCGGAAGCGGAATCAGTTCCGGGACGCTCCATGCCCCATGGTCGCCGCAATTATATCTCGACGTCAAGATAATCGTGGTCGAGATACTCGACGTGAAGAGACTTCATGTCGACAGACCCCTTACACTGATCGGCATGGAGGACGAGGTCGACCGACTGGTAGCGGCATGGCGCCGGGAGCGCCCTGACCTCGACGTGGAACCGCTTGAGGTGCTCAGCCGCGTCAGCAGGCTCGCGCGCCACCTCGACCGGGCCCGCAGGCTGGCCTTCTCGGAGCACGGCCTGGAGCCCTGGGAGTTCGACGTACTCACCTCGCTGCGCCGCGCCGGAGCGCCCTACCAGCTCTCCCCCGGCCAGCTCCTGACCCAGACTCTGGTCACCTCCGGCACCATGACCAACCGCATCGACCGGCTCGCCAAGAAGGGCCTCGTCGAACGCCTCCCGGACCCCAGCGACCGCCGGGGGGTCCTGGTGCGGCTCACCCCCGAGGGCCGCGACCGCGCCGACCAGGCCCTCGCCGGCCTGCTGGCCCAGGAGCGGGCGATCCTCGCCCAGCTCTCGCGGAACGAGCGCGTCGATCTCGCGGGCCTGCTACGCCAGTTGACCGCTCCGTTCGACAACATCCCCGGCTAGCCCCAGATCCGCCGGCCGTACGCCCGCCCGCCGGGCCAGGGCCACCGCGGCGAGGGTGGAGTGCACGCCCAGCTTGCCCAGCACGTTCTGCATGTGCGTGCGGACCGTGTGCGGGGACAGGAACAGCCGCGCCGCCACGTCCTTGCGGCCCAGCCCGGCCACCATGCAGCGCAGCACCTCGTGCTCGCGCGGGGTCAGCGACTCGACCAGCCGCTCACTGTCCGTACGGTGCTTGCGCGCGGCCGTCAGCTCGCGCAGCACCCCGGTGAGCAGCGCGGGCGGCAGGTGGGTCTCCTCGCGCAGGACCCCCCGGATGACGGCCAGCAGCCGCGAGAGCGAGCAGTCCTTGGCCACCCAGCCCGAGGCGCCGGCCTGGAGCGCGTGCGCGGCCCTGCGCGGGTCGTCGCGCTCGGCGAGGACGACCGTGCGCACCCCGGGGTGGGCGACCCGCACCGTGGCGACCAGGGCGATGCCGTCCGGGCCCGGCGGCGGCGCCCCGGAGCCGGACTCCCGCTGGGCGGGCACGCCGCCCGGGGCGCCGGCGCCGGCCGCCACCGCGGCGAGGTCGGCGTCGACGAGCAGGACGTCGAAGCGGCGGCCCTCGGCCACCGCGCGTTCGAGGCAGCGCAGGGCGGCGGGACCGCTGCCGGCCGCGGACACGTCCACGTCCGGCTCGGCCGCGAGCGCGGCTGCGAGCGATTCGGCGAAGATGCGGTGATCGTCGACGACGAGAACCCGGATACGAGCCACAAAACCCCCAAGGGTAGGGGAACGGACGACGGCGGGTACGACGCCCGGGCCGGGTGGTCCAGAGCTGCCGCGGCCGCCGCCGAGACATCTCTGCACTACCCCGGACCGAACGCCGTACCCGACTTGTCTCGACCCCTGAATCAACACCGGCCCCCACCGGTGTCACGCATCAGCGTAGGGCCGGGGGCGGCTCGCGGTTGGCCGAATAGCAGAAGTTTTCCCGGCGATTTTCCAGCGGGGAGGGACCGAACGGCCTTTGTGGTGGCTTGAATTCGACCGCGCCGAAGGTCCGGATGACGGCATCCGCACCGGCGTGTGCCACAGGCAGTTGCACGGGGTGCATTTCACCCGGCGTGTGCACGCCGGGCGCCCGCGCACAGCGCCGGGACCCCGCGCACGGCGGATCCGCGCGCGCCCCCCGCACCGGAGGGTGCGGGGGGCGCGAGGGGAAGCAGATGGGCGGGTGGTTCAGGAGGCGTCCCTGCGCGCGAAGTTCCACGCGTCCGTGATGATGCCGGTGAGGTCCGGGCGGCTCGGGGTCCAGCCCAGGCGCTCGTGCGCGGTCCGCGCGGAGGCCACCAGCTTCGCCGGGTCACCGGCCCGGCGCGGGGCGACGACCTCGGGGATCTCGTGGCCGGTCACCTTGCGGACCGTCTCGACGACCTCGCGCACCGAGAACCCGCTGCCGTTGCCCAGGTTGCAGATCAGGTGCTCGCCCGCGGTGGCGTTCTCCAGCGCCGCCAGGTGGGCCTCCGCCAGGTCGGCGACGTGGATGTAGTCGCGCACGCAGGTGCCGTCCGGCGTCGGGTAGTCCTCGCCGAACACCGAGATCGACTCCCGCTCGCCCAGCGCGACCTGGAGCACCAGCGGGATCAGGTGCGTCTCGGGCGTGTGGCGCTCGCCGAACTCCCCGTAGGCGCCGGCCACGTTGAAGTAGCGCAGGGACACCGCGGCCAGGCCGTGCGCCACGCACTCCCCCGCGATCATGTGGTCCACGGCCAGCTTCGAGGCGCCGTACGGGTTGGTCGGCGCGGTCACCGAGGCCTCGGTGAGCAGGCCCTCCGTCGGCTCGCCATAGGTGGCGGCGGTGGAGGAGAACACCAGCTTGCCGATGCCCGCCTCGCGCATCGCGGCGAGCAGGGCGAGGGTGCCCCCGACGTTGTTCTCCCAGTACTTGCCCGGGTTCACCACGGACTCGCCGACCTGCGAGGAGGCCGCGAAGTGCAGGACCGCGTCGTAGGAGCCGTCCACGTACCGCGCCGCGTCCTGGATCCGGCCCTCGATGAAGGTGGCGCCCGCCGGGATCCCCTCGCGGAAGCCGGTGCTGAGGTCATCGAGGACGGTCACCTCGTGGCCGGCCTCCAGCAGGTGCGCCGCGACCACGCTGCCGACGTATCCCGCGCCGCCGGTCACCAGGTACTTGTGCATCGCCGTCTTGCTCACTCGCCTCTTGCCTCTCGCCGGGGAACACGCGCCCGTGCACGCGCGTGCTAGGACACTGGCTTACCCGATCCGGCGCCCCGGGGGAAATCCGGGGCCGGCATCAGTCCTGCCCGGCTTGCCCCGGCTGCCCGGCCTGCCCCGCCTGCCGCGGGACCGCCCGGTCCAGCAGACCGGTACGGGCGGCCAGCGCGGCCGCCTCCAGCCGCGAGCCCACGCCCAGCTTCATCAGGACCCGCTGCACGTGCGTCCGGGCGGTGCTCGGGGCGATGTCCATGCCCGCCGCGATGAGCCGGGTGTCCTCGCCCTCGGCGACCCGCACGAGCACCTCCACCTCCCGCGGGGTCAGCAGCCGCAGCAGCCTGCTGCCCTCGTCGTCGGGCTGGGCGGCGGGGTTCAGGAGCTCCGTGAAGGCCCCCTGGAGCAGTTGGGGGGCGATCGCCACCTCCCCCGCCCGCGCCTTGGCCAGCGCGCGCTCCACGCCCTCGATGCGCTCGTCCTGGCGTACGTACCCCGAGGCGCCCGCGGCGAAGGCGGCGGCGATGCCGCGCGGGCTGGGCACCGGGCCCAGGACGACGACGGCGATCTGCGGGCGCTCCCGCTTGATCCGCACGACGGGTTCGAAGACCCCGGGCTCGGCGGGGCTCGCGGTCCCCAGCAGGCAGACCTCGGGGGCCCGGCTGATGACCAGGTCGGCCGCGCCCGCGGCCGGGGCGGCGGCCGCCAGCACCCGGTGACCGCGCAGTTTCAGGGCAGAGGCGAGCGCCTCGGCCAGCAGCCGGTGCTCGTCGACCACCACGACCCGTACGCCCATTGAGGCACCCACCCCCGAATCTTCTGACCCGGCAAGCTACACGCTTGTTCGACGGTGCGCTCCGGTAACAGCGCAGAAGCCCCCGGAAGGGCGGACCTTCCGGGGGCTTCATGCCGCTTCGTGCTCGGCTCGGTTTCGGCTCCGCTCAGCTCGCGGTGAAGGAGACGAAGAGGTTGTCCGGGTCGCCGGAGACCGAGGTCGACTTGCGGGCGTACCGCTTCGCGATGAACAGCTTGCCGTTGTGGTAGCGGTACTCCGAGGAGTCGAACAGGAAGGAGGTCTCGGCGCGCTGGCTGGCCTTGTCCGCCGGGTTGTCCATGAGGAGGGTCTCCTTCATCGTCTTGCCGTCGATGCTGACGACCTGGCCGCCCTTGTCGTACGGGGGCACCTTGTAGGCGATGATGTTCGATCCGTCCATGCGCATCGGGTAGATGGTGTACCGCTCGCCCGCGTCGGCGCGGTCGGTGGTCTGCTTGCCGGTCTCCAGGTCGAAGGAGAGCAGCTCGTTGGTCCGGCCGTACTCCGCCGTTCCCTGGTGCTCGTACGAGGGGATGTAGACCTTGCCGTTGCCGACCACCATGCTGGAGCAGCGCTCGACGTCGTTGGCGGGGCACTTGGGCGCGAAGTTGCCCGAGGCGAGACCGATGCGCGCCTTCAGCTGGCCCGCGTCGTCGAGGACGAAGAGGTCGCTGACGTTGGTGGCGTTCTTGGCGGTGCCGCCGACGTTGGCCGCGATGACCACCGGCTTGGTGGAGATGATGCCGGCGTAGGGGATGCCCGGGGACAGCTTGTACGAGTACTTCGGCGCGCCCGTGGTCGCGTCGAGGAGCTGCGCGTACAGGGTCGGTTCGGTGGCGCGGCCGCAGGACCGCATCACTGCAAGGGCTTCACCGCCCGCGTAGCCGACGTCCTTGCAGCCCTCTCCGTCGACCTTGGGGGCCCACAGGGGCTTGCCGTCGTCGAGGTTCCAGGCGGCGCCGCCGCCGAGGCCGCCTGCGGCCACGGTCTTGCCGCTGATGGTCACCTCGCTGAAGGTGACGGGCTTGTCGCCGCCGGTGGAGGACTTGGCGGTCGCGGACCACAGGAGCTTGCCGGTCTCCAGGTCGATGACGCCGACCTGGTTGCACGACGGGTACTTCTTCTCCGCCGTGGGCAGGGCCTCGTCGAAGAGGACGGCCGTCTTCTTCTCGCTGATGTGCTTGGTCGCACCGCAGACGTGGGCGGGGAGCGGGGTCTCCCACTTCTTGCCGCCGTCGACCAGGTTGTAGCCGACGATCTTCGCCACGTCGGACTTGATGTAGGTGGAGTCCGTGAGCCAGGAGCCCTCGACGGTGACCTGGTCCACCGGCCCCGGGTTGGGGAGGTTGAACAGCGTCTTCGACTTGGGGTTGGCGGGCACCCTCTCGGTGCCGCCGGAGAGGGCCTGCTCGTTGCCCTTGCCGTCGGTCTTGCCGCTCGGGCCGCCGGTCGCGGTGGTGTTGGTACCGCCGTCGTCGCCCGAGACGTAGAAGAGCCCGCCGCCGACGATGAGGACGATGGCCAGCAGGGCCGCGCCGACGATCATCAGCTGGGTGCGCTTGTCGTTGCCGCCGGCCGGGCCGGCCGCCGGGGGCTGGGGCGCGTACATCGGCGTGGTGACCGGCCCGGACTGCTGCGGGTGGCCGTAGCCGGGCCCGGGCTGCGGGTACCCGTACGCGGGCTGCCCGGCCGGCTGGGCGGGCGGCTGCGCGGGCGGCTGCGCGGGCATCTGCGCAGGAGGCTGTGCGGGCATCTGCGCGGGCTGCGTCGGGGGCTGCTGCGGAGGCGCCGGCGGCATGGGCGGCGGGGACTTGGCGAACCCGCCCGGCGGGGGGTCCTGCGGCGCTCCGAAGCCGCCGGACGGCGGCTGGCTGGGGGGCGGCGGGGTACTCATGCGTTGCTACTGCCTCTCGGTGGGCGGCTCGTCGGACACGTTCACTTGCCGAAGACCATCAGGAGCTTCTCGTCCTTGCCCCGCGCCACCAGGTGGGTGGCGGAGATGAAGAACCGCCCGTCCACGTAGTCGAGCTTCGGGGTGCTGAAGGAACTCTCGATCGGAGCGGCGGGGCCCGACGGGTGGCGCAGGAGCGCGGTGGGCGTGCCTCCGGAGGCCGGGATCGAGAGGATCTCGCCGCCCCTGTCCTCCTCCGCCGTGCGGTAGAAGATCAGTTTCCCGCCCTCGGCCTTGAGCGGGGTGATGGTGCGCTTGTCCCCGGCCGGGGTGCGCCACTTGACCTTGCCTCCGGCCAGGTCGAAGGCGACGATCTCGTTGGCCGCGCCGGCGGCCGGCGAGGTGGCCAGGTAGAGGTTGCCCGAGTCGACGACGGCCGAGGAGCAGGTGGACAGGGAGCGCAGGCCGCCCCGTCCCCCGCAGTTCGTGGCGAAGCTGCCCTCGCCGGTGAGCGAGGCGGTCTGCTTCCCGTCGGGGCCGAGGACCAGGATGGAGCGGTCGGTGGATCCCTCGATGCCGATGTCGAGCACGACCGGGTCCACCGAGTAGATGCTGGTGACCTTGGCCTTCTTGGGGAGCCGGAAGATCCAGCCCTTCTTGCCGGTGACCGGGTCGATGCCGTGGACCTCGGCCGTCGTGTCCGCGTCGGCGCAGGTGGCGAGGGCGATCATCTTGCCGTTGCCGCCCTCGTAGGAATCGGGCTTGCAGCCCTCGGCCTGGTTGCTCCCGAAGAGCTTGTCGCCGGTGCTGATCTTGAAGGCGCTGGCGTTGCCGAGGCGGCTGACGGTGACGGTGTCTCCGGTGAGGGACAGGGTGGGGCTGGTGAAGATGTCGAAGAGCCCTTCCTTGGGCACCTCCTTCGACCAGCCCTCCTTGCCCGTCTTGAGGTCGACCATGCGCATCTGGGTGCAGTTGGCGGACTCGGAGTCGCCGTCGCGGTACATGACGACCGTCTTGCCGTCGGGGGTGGCGCGGTTGGTCACGGCGCAGACCAGGGCCGGGAAGGGCAGTGTCCACTTCTCCTTGCCGTCGGTGGCCGAGTAGGCGGTGAGGGACTTCCAGACGCTCTTGACGACGGTGTCGCCGACGACCCACTGGCCGACGGAGTCGACGCCCATGCCGGGTCCGTCGATCTTGGCGGTCTTGTACCAGAGGACCTTGTCCTCGCCCTGCTTGCGGCCGGAGTTGAGGTCGGCGTTCTGGGTGCCGCCGCCGCTGCCGTCGCCGTCGTCCACGGAGGGGGACGCGGACCCGGAGGGCTTGCCGTCGGTGGGCGTGGACGGCTGCGCGACGGGCTGCTCGGGGTCGTCGTCGCCGTTGGAGAAGGCGACGTAGCCGACGCCGCCGACGAGGAGGAGTCCGGCCACCGAGGCGGCGATCAGCAGGGTCAGCTTCTTCTTCGGCGGCATGCCGGGCGCGGTCGGCGGCATCCCGGGCGGGCCGGGGGGCGGCGGCGGGTAGCCGTAGCCCGGGTGCGCGGGCTGCTGGGGCTGCGTCGGGGGCTGTTGTGCGTACGGATTGGGGCCCTGCGCCGGATGGCCGTAACCGGACGGCGTCGGTCCGGGCAGGTGACCGTAACCAGAGGGAGTCGGCGGCTGGTTCGGCGGCTGGGGCGGCTCGGTCATCAGCGCACGCTTTCGGCTTCGGACGGTCGTGGGGAATGACCTTTCTATCACTGACGGCGCTCGCACAACGGGCCGGTCCCGCCCCTGTACCCAAGGGAGGACCGGCCCGTGATGCCGCCGTTATCGCGTCGGTTGGCGTGCCGCGGCTACTGGGCCTCCTCGGCCAGTTCGAGCCAGCGCATCTCCAAATCGTCGCGTTCCGAGAGGAGTTCCCGCAGTTCGGCGTCGAGCTTGGCGACCTTGTCGTAGTCGGTGGAGTGCTCGGCGATCTGCGCGTGCAGGTTGCTCTCGCGGTCGGACAGCTTGTTCAGCTGCCGCTCGATCTTCTGGAGTTCCTTCTTCGCCGCACGGGAGTCACCCGAGGAGGTGGACTTCGTCGCGGTGGCGGCCGGGGCGGGCGCGGGGGCGGCGGCCTCGATCATCCGCCGGCGGCGCTCCAGGTACTCGTCCAGGCCGCGCGGCAGCATCCGCAGGCTCGCGTCGCCGAGCAGGGCCATCACCGTGTCGGTGGTGCGCTCGATGAAGAACCGGTCGTGGGAGATCACGATCATCGAGCCGGGCCAGCCGTCGAGGAGGTCCTCCAGCTGGGTCAGGGTCTCGATGTCGAGGTCGTTGGTGGGCTCGTCGAGGAAGAGGACGTTCGGCTCGTCCATCAGCAGGCGCAGGATCTGCAGCCGGCGCCGCTCGCCGCCGGAGAGGTCGCCGACGGGCGTCCACTGCTTCTCCTTGGTGAAGCCGAACTGCTCGCAGAGCTGACCCGCCGTCATCTCGCGGCCCTTGCCGAGGTCGACGCGGTCGCGGACCCGCTGGACGGCCTCCAGGACCCGCAGGGACGGGTCGAGTTCGCCGACCTCCTGCGAGAGGTAGGCGAGGCGGACGGTCTTGCCGACGGTGACCTGGCCGGCGGCCGGCTGGGCCTCGCCCTGGGTGCGGGCGGCCTCGGCCAGGGCGCGCAGCAGGGAGGTCTTGCCGGCGCCGTTGACGCCGACGAGGCCGATGCGGTCGCCGGGGCCGAGGTGCCAGGTGAGGTGCTTGAGGAGGACCTTCGGGCCGGCGTGGACGCTGACGTCTTCGAGGTCGAAGACGGTCTTGCCGAGGCGGGCGTTGGCGAAGCGCATCAGCTCGGACTTGTCGCGCGGCGGCGGCACGTCGGCGATCAGCTCGTTGGCCGCCTCGATGCGGTAGCGCGGCTTGGAGGTCCGGGCGGGGGCGCCGCGGCGCAGCCAGGCCAGCTCCTTGCGCATCAGGTTCTGCCGCTTCTGCTCCTCGGTGGCGGCGATCCGCTCGCGTTCGGCGCGGGCGAAGACGTAGTCGCTGTAGCCGCCCTCGTACTCGTGGACGTCACCGCGCTGGACGTCCCACATGCGGGTGCAGACCTGGTCGAGGAACCAGCGGTCGTGGGTGACGCAGACGAGGGCGGAGCGGCGCTCCTGGAGGTGTTTGGCCAGCCAGGAGATGCCCTCGACGTCGAGGTGGTTGGTGGGCTCGTCGAGGATCAGGAGGTCCTGGTCGGCGATGAGCAGCTTGGCGAGCGCGATGCGGCGGCGCTCGCCGCCGGAGAGCGGGCCGATGACGGTGTCGAGGCCCTGGCCGAAGCCGGGCAGGTCGAGCCCGCCGAAGAGGCCGGTGAGCACGTCGCGGATCTTGGCGTTGCCGGCCCATTCGTGGTCGGCCATGTCCCGGATGATCTCGTGGCGGATGGTGGCCGCGGGATCGAGGGAGTCGTGCTGGGTGAGGACGCCCATGCGCAGGCCGCCGGACTGGGTGACGCGCCCGGTGTCGGGGTCCTCCAGCTTGGCCAGCATCCGGATGAGGGTGGTCTTGCCGTCGCCGTTGCGGCCGACGACGCCGATCCGGTCCCCCTCGGACACGCCGAGGGAGATGCCGTCGAGCAGGGTACGTGTGCCGTACACCTTGCTGACTGCCTCGACATTGACCAGATTGACGGCCATCAGACGCGCTCCAGGGAAGGGGTGTGGATCAGCCCCTCAGCCTAACGCGCCGGGCGGTGCCGGACCGTTCCACCAGGAGCCAGCCGCCCAGCGCCATCGCGATGGCGGCCGGCGCGGTGACGGGGACGGCGATCAGGGTGGCGCTGTGCCCGTCGAGCAGGCCGCCGAGGCCGGTCATGGAGAGCCCGAGGACGCCGAGGAGGCACAGGGCGATGCCGGCGGCGGCGCGGGGGCCGCTTCCGGCGGCGGTGGAGGCCTCGGCCGGCCGGGGCGGGGCCTCGAAGCGGCGGAACAGGGCGACCAGGACTGCGGTCAGGGCAGCCGCGGCCAGGATCCTCACGGGCACCTGCGCCCACCAGGCGGCGGTGGCGGGCTCGGGCAGCCGGATCCCGAGGGCGAGCTGGGCTCCGTAGACGGCGAGCATGGCGGTGAGGTGCCAGAGGAAGGCGGTCATGGCGATCCCGTTGGCGGCGACGACCCCGCGCCAGACGCGGGGGCGGCGCAGCCAGGCGGTGGCCGGGCCGGCCAGGAGCTGCACGGCGCCGACGAGCCACAGGCCGTGGCAGAGCAGGGCCAGGGTGGGCGGGGCCATGTTGGAGACCTTCTCGCCGGGCATCCCGACCATGGACAGCGGGTACGGCCCGTACGCCACCAGCAGCGCGGCCCCCGCCAGGCCGGCGGCGGCGAGGAGGGCGGGGCGGCGCAGCCCGTCGAGTCGGCCGTCGGCGCGGAGGAAGCCGAGCTGGTGGACGGCCAGCCAGACGAAGGCGAAGTTCAGGAACTCCACGTACGGCACGCCTTGCGCGAAGCGCAGTACGTCCACGACGGCGGCCGCGCCGAACAGCGCGGCGAAGGCCGCCCAGCCGTGGCGCTCGTGCAGCTTCAGCAGCGGCGGGGTGAAGGCCACCATGGCGAGGTAGATCCCGATGAACCACAACGGCTGCGTGACCATCCGCAGCGCGGCCCCGCTCAGCACCCCGTCGCCGCGCCCGGCGAGCTGCACGCCGAGGGCGAGGGCGGCCCACACGAGGACGAAGACGACCGTGGGCCGCAGCAGTCGGCGCAGCCGGGCGCGCAGGAAGGCGGCGTAGACGGGCCGGCCGTCGCTGCGGCGGACCAGGGAGCGGTACGACAGCGCGTGCGAGAACCCGCCGACGAAGAAGAACACCGGCATGATCTGCAGCCCCCAGGTGAGCACCTGGAGCCCGGGCACGATCGCGAGCAGGTTCCCTATGCCGCCGGTGCTGACGGCGGCCATCAGCCAGTGCCCGGCGATGACGGTGCCGAGGGAGGCGACCCGCAGCAGGTCTACGTACCGGTCCCGCGTGGCGGGCGTCGCCTCGGCCATGTCGCGTGCGCTAGCTGTCATGGGCCTACGGTCGCCCGCCGCGCGGCTCCGCCGACAGGGTGCGGGTACTCAACCCTGTCTAGGTACCGCTCCGCTCCCGGGGCTCCGCCCCGGACCCCGCGCCTCAATCGCCGGCGGGGCTGGATTTTGCCCGGCGGGACCGGAATGGCGCCCTGCGGAGCCATTCGCTGCGCGCACCTGGCGGCTGACGTCGCCCAAATCCAGCAGCACCTGCCGGACTGCAGGAGCGAAATCCAGCCCCTCCGGCGTTTGAGGAGCGGGTCTGGGCGGAGCCCAGGGTGCCGCGCAGCGGCATCTTCAGCCCCGCGGGGCTACGGCAGGACCGTGGCCCCGGGGGCAGGGGCCGCAGCCACGCGGGTGGTGCGGCAAGTACCGGAGGCTTCGAGCGCGGCAGCCACCTTCAGCGCGGATTCCGGGTCGCGGACCAGGAAGGCCGTGGTCGGGCCCGAGCCCGAGACCAGCGCGGCCAGCGCCCCCGCGTCCGTGCCCGCGGCGAGGGTGTCCGCCAGCTGCGGGCGGAGCGAAAGGGCCGCCGGCTGGAGGTCGTTGGCCAGTGCGCCCGCCAGCGCGTCCGGGTCGCCGGAGGCGAGGGCGGCGAGGAGGGCCGGGGAGGCTTCGGGGGCCGGGATCGCCGTCCCGGCGGTGAGGCGGTCGAACTCGCGGAACACCGCCGGGGTGGACAGCCCGCCGTCGGCCACCGCGAACACCCAGTGGAACGTGCCCGCGGCCACCGGGGTCAGCAGCTCCCCGCGGCCCGTGCCCAGCGCGGCCCCGCCGACGAGGCTGAAGGGGACGTCGCTGCCCAGATCCGCGCAGATGTCCAACAGCTCGGCCCGCGGGGTGTCCAGCCCCCACAGGGCGTCGCAGGCGAGCAGCGCCGCCGCGCCGTCCGCGCTGCCGCCCGCCATGCCGCCCGCCACCGGGATGTTCTTCGCGATGTGGAGGTGGACCGCGGGGTCGATCCCGTGGCGCCCCGCGAGGATCTCGGCGGCCCGCGCGGCGAGGTTCGTACGGTCCAGAGGGACCTGGTCGGCATCCGGGCCGGTGCAGGTGACGGTGAGGGAGTCGGCCGGTGTCGCCGTGACCTCGTCGAAGAGGGAGACGGCGAGGAAGACGTTCGCGAGGTCGTGGAAGCCGTCGGGGCGGGCCGCGCCCACCGCCAGCTGGACGTTGACCTTCGCGGGGACTCGTACGGTCACGTTCACAGCGCGGGCCTCTCCGCCACCGGCTTGTGCTCGGCGATCGCGGCGAACTCCTCCACCGTCAGCGACTCTCCGCGCGCCTGCGGGGAGATCCCGGCGGCGACCAGCGCGGCCTCGGCGCCCGCCGCGGAGCCGGCCCAGCCGGCCAGCGCGGCGCGCAGCGTCTTGCGGCGCTGCGCGAAGGCGGCGTCCACGACCGCGAAGACCTCGGCCTTGGAGGCGGTGGTCTTGATCGGCTCGGTCCGGCGGACCAGCGAGACCAGGCCGGAGTCGACGTTGGGCGCGGGCCAGAAGACCTTGCGGCCGATGGCGCCGGCGCGCTTGACGTGGGCGTACCAGTTGGCCTTGACGGAGGGGACGCCGTAGACCTTGTTGCCGGGCTCGGCGGCGAGCCGGTCGGCGACCTCCGACTGCACCATCACCAGGGTCCGCTCGATGCTCGGGAACCGGTCCAGCATGGTCAGCAGCACCGGCACCGCCACGTTGTACGGCAGGTTCGCGACGAGCGCGGTGGGCGCCGGCCCGGGCAGCTCCGTCACCAGCATCGCGTCGGAGTGGACCAGCGCGAAGCGGTCCTTGCGCCCGGGCAGGCGGGCTTCGATGGTGGCGGGCAGCGCGGCCGCGAGGATGTCGTCGATCTCGACGGCGGTGACCCGGTCGGCGGCTTCCAGCAGGGCGAGGGTCAGCGAGCCCAGCCCCGGCCCGACCTCGACGACCACGTCGTCGGGCCGCACCTCGGCGGTGCGCACGATCCGGCGCACCGTGTTGGCGTCGATGACGAAGTTCTGCCCCTTCTGCTTCGTCGGCTTCACGCCGAGTACGGCGGCCAGCTCCCGGATGTCGGCCGGTCCGAGGAGGGCGTCGGAAGGGGTGGAGGGGTTTTCGTTGGGCTGCTGCTCTGCGGTGCTCACCGGCCAAGCCTACGGCCGCAGTGCGGCCACGGGCTCGCCCCCCGCTGCACGTACAGCTTCTTCGCCCGGTACGTCTGTTCCGCGGCCGGTGCGTCCTGGGGGCGGCCGCTGCCGCCGAGGCCCTGCCAGGTGCGGACGTCGAACTGGTAGAGGCCGCCGTACGTGCCCGAGGCGTCGGTGGCGGTGGGACGGCCGCCGGACTCGCACTGGGCGAGGGCCGCCCAGTCGAGGCCGTCGGCGCCGGCCACGGTGGTGGGCAGCGGCTTGGTGCCGACCTTGACGAGCTGGGTGACGGGCTCGCGGACGATCTCCTCGGCGATGCGGCGGGGCTTCTGCCGGACCCCGTTGACGGTGCGCAGGCTGTAGGTGACCCGGCGGGCGCCGGGCCGGCCGGGCCGTTCGACGACCTCGGTGCCGTTGAAGAGGGTGGCGTCCTCGGTCTTCTCGGTCGCGTAGGGGATGCGCTCCTCGCGGACCTCGCGGGTGCCGGTGATGCGGAGCACGGTGACCGTCTGGCCGTCGCGCGGGAAGGAGTGCGGGGGGACGGAGGTGGTGTCCTGGCCGTGGAGGGTGATGCCGGCCTGGTCGAGGGCCTCCTGGACGGTGGCCGCGTTGGTGCGGATGGTGCGTTCGCTGCCGTCCGCGAGGAAGGTGATGCTGCGTTCGGTGCGGACGCTGAGGGCGAGGCCCGTGCGGGGGACGGGGGCGGTGCGGGGGGCGGAGAGGTAGGCGCCTTCGGCGCGGATGCCGAGCTGGCGCAGGGCGGCTTCGACGGTGCGGGCGGTGGTCCACACCTGGCGCTGCTGTCCGTCGAGGGTCAGGCGCAGGGGGCGGCCGTAGCGGACGACGACCTGTTCCCCGTCGTCGAGGGGTTCGCCGGGGGCGGGGGCGACGAGGTCGTGGGGGCCGACGCCGAGGCCTTCGGCGGCCAGCAGTTCGGTGACGTCGTCGGCGAAGGTGTGGAGGTCGCGCGGGACCCCGTCCACGGTGAGCCGAACGGTCTTGTCGGCGGCGACGAAGGCGGTGGTGCCGCCGGCGAGGAACGCGACGACGAGGGCCTGCGGCACGATCCGCCGCCAGCTCCCTCCCGGGGTGGGCGGGGGTTCGGGCGCGGCCCGGCGGCGGCCGGTCCCGGGCCCGGCCGGCGCCGGGAGCGTGGCGGTCCCCGCGCTCCGGCGCCGGCCGGTTCCGGGCGGGGCGGCGGAGGTGGGCGCTTCGGCCGTGGCGGCCCCGCCCCGACGGCGGCCGGGCGGGGCCGGGGCGGGGCCCGGGGGCTCGGCCGTCGCCGCCGCGCTCCGGCGCCGGCCGGTGCCCGCCGGCGCGGCCGGGCCCGCCGCCTCGGGGGCCGCGGCCCGCCGCCTGCCGGTCCCCGGCGGGGCGGCGGCCGTGGTCACGTCGGCGGCTGCCGGGCTCCGGCGGCGGCCGGTACCCACCCCGGCGGCGGGCGTGCCCTCGGGTCCTGCGGGGGCGGGCCCGGCGCTCCGGCGGCGGCCGTGGCCGGTCGGGCCGGGCTCCGGCACGGGCTCGGCGGCCGCCGGGCCGCGGGCGCGGCGGCGCGATGGGCGGTGATCGGCGCCGCGCGGGGCGGGGACGCCGGGCCCGGGATCCCCGGCGGCGCCCGCACCGGCGGGCCAGGCCGGGAGGGTGGGCTCGTACGCCCCCGGCAGGGGACTGCCCTGCGTATCGCTCACGACGCTCGCTCCACTGGTGGTCGGCACCCGCTGGTTCGGGCACGGCACCTTAGCGGAGGAGTCGTCACACTCCAAAGTTGTACGACTACCCAGGGTGGCCGCGGGATGGGGCGGGTCAGTAGTCGAAGGCGCGGGCCGTGTTGGCCGCCAGGGCCGTGGCCATCGCGTCCTCGTCGATGCCGCGGACCGCGGCCATGGCGCGCACCGTCAGCGGAATGAGGTACGGCGCGTTCGGCCGTCCGCGGTACGGCGCCGGGGTGAGGTAGGGGGCGTCGGTCTCGACGAGCACCAGCTCCAGCGGGGCCACGGCCAGGGCCTCGCGCAGCGGGGCCGCGTTCTTGAAGGTGACCGTCCCGGCGAAGGACATGTAGTACCCGGCGGCCGCGCACTCGCGGGCCATCTCGGCGTCCCCGGAGTAGCAGTGGAAGACGGTCCGCTCCGGGGCGCCCTCCTCGCGCAGGACGCGCAGGACGTCCGCGTGCGCGTCGCGGTCGTGGATGACGAGGGCCTTGCCGGTCCGCTTCGCGATCTCGATGTGGGCGCGGAAGGAACGCTCCTGCGCGGCCATCCCCTCCGGCCCGGTGCGGAAGTAGTCCAGCCCGGTCTCCCCGACCGCCTTGACGTGGTCGAGCCCGGCCAGCGCCTCGATCTCCGCGAGCGCCTCGTCGAGGGCCGCGTCGCCGCCGCCCGCGCGTGCGCCCTGCCGGGACCAGCCGTCGGGGTCGCCGTGCACGATGCGGGGGGCTTCGTTCGGGTGCAGGGCCACCGCCGCGTGGACGTTCTCGTACGCGGCGGCGGTCTCGGCGGCCCACCGGGAGCCCTTCACGTCGCAGCCGACCTGGACGACGGTGGTCACGCCCACCGAGGCGGCCTTCGCGAGGCCCTCCTCGACGGTGCCGGACTGCATGTCCAGGTGCGTGTGCGAGTCCGCCACCGCCACCCGGAGGGGCTCGGGCAGCGGCGGCGGCGCGTCCTTGGAGGCCTTGGAGCCGGAGGAGGAAGCCGAGGGAGCCGGAGAAGCCGGGGAAGAGCTCATACGGCCGATCTTATGACCGGCGGAAGAACCCCATCAGCCGGGAGAACCAGCCCCGGTCCGCGTCGTCCGCGGCGACGGGTCCCGGGCCTTCGTGGGCCTTCCGGGTCCGGGGGACGTCGGCGCCCGCCGGCACCGGCCCGGCGATCCCGGGGGCGATGCGGTGGTGGTAGAGCCGGTCGATCGTGCCGAGCACCGAGGAGACCTGGCCCGCCCGCATGATCCGTACGACGTGGCCGCCGCAGTTCAGGCAGGTCGGGTTCGACAGGGGAGAGGGCACCCGCTCGCCCTTGACCGTGTACATGATGAACGGCTCGCCCTTGCCGTCCACGTGGTGTTCGATCTCGTACCCCTGCTCCCAGCCGTACCCGCACTTCATGCAGGCGAAGGAGTACGCCTCGTGCACGACCTGCACGGGCGGCGTGGACACGTCGGCAGGGACTGCGGCCGCTACGGGTACCGGGGTGTCAGCGATCTCACTCATGCCAGCTCCTTTGCTCCACTGGTGCCATTGCCAGTGGACGCCTCTTCGGGCGGGAGCGCATCAGGCCCTGTCTAGTGTTGGACGGTCTTTGGGCGACTCATGCCCAAAGCGCCCGGTGCGCGGTCTGAGCTTTGCTTTTCAGGTTAGCTCTTTACCGACTTACGGCACCTTTTGTGCCGCGTTCTTTGCCG
Organism: Streptomyces sp. NPDC091371; assembly: GCF_040684275.1. Classification (NCBI taxonomy): domain Bacteria; kingdom Bacillati; phylum Actinomycetota; class Actinomycetes; order Kitasatosporales; family Streptomycetaceae; genus Streptomyces; species Streptomyces sp. NPDC091371. The sequence continues at coordinate 186,324 of NZ_JBFBFP010000009.1, read as the reverse complement.
CGACGACCGCGTCGAACACCTCTCGCTTGGGTACCCCGGCCTCGGCCGCGACCGCCGCGATGGCCTCCTTGCGGCGCTCCCCCGCCTCCTCGCGCACCCGGACGCGGCGCACGAGCTCCTCGGCGTCCACGTCTCCGGGCCCGGCCGCCGGGGCGCCCTCGACCACGATGGTGATCTCCCCGCGCACGCCCTCGGCCGCCCAGGCCGCCAGCTCGCCGAGGCCGCCGCGCTTGACCTCCTCGTAGGTCTTCGTCAGTTCGCGGCACACGGCGGCCCGCCGGCCGGCGCCGAACACCTCGGCCATCGCGGCGAGGGTGTCGTCGAGCCGGTGCGGGGCCTCGAAGTAGACGAGCGTGCGCCGCTCGCCCTCGACCTCGCGCAGCCGGCCCAGGCGCTCCCCCGCCTTGCGCGGCAGGAACCCCTCGAAGCAGAACCGGTCCACGGGCAGCCCGGACAGGGCCAGCGCGGTGAGCACGGCGGAGGGCCCGGGGACGGCGGTGACCTTGATGTCCTTCTCCACGGCGGCGGCGACGAGCCGGTAGCCGGGGTCGGAGACGGAGGGCATGCCGGCATCGGTCACGAGCAGGACGCGCTTGCCGTCCTCCAGCGCCTCGACGAGCTCCGGGGTGCGCGCCGACTCGTTCCCCTCGAAGTACGAGACCACGCGCCCGGTGGTGTGCACGCCGAGCCCCTGGGTCAGCCGGCGCAGCCGCCGGGTGTCCTCGGCGGCGACCACGTCGGCCCGCTCCAGCTCGGCCGCGAGCCGCGGCGGGGCGTCCGCGAGATCGCCGATGGGCGTCCCGGCGAGGACGAGCGTGCCCGCCGCGGAGGAGGGTCCGGAACCGTGGAGCTGGTCAGTTGTCACCCGCCCATCCTCTCAGTCCCGTGGCCCGCCGCCCCCCGGTGCTGGGGCGCACACAGATCTCTTCCCTACGATGTGCCGGTGACCAGTACCGCGACGCCGCCGCCCAGCCCCGCGGGGGCCCCTCCCAGCCCGCCGCCGGGGCGGGCAGAAGAGCAGCCCGCCTGGCTGCGCCGCCTGCGCGGCTTCGGCTACGTGCCGCCCGCGGGCCCGTCCGCGCGCGCGGACGTCCGCGGCCGCCTGGTGCCCCCGTACGCCCAGCCCTCTCCACAGCTGTGGATGACGTTCGGCCTGCGGCCCGAGGTGTGGGGGACGTGGAACCGGATCCTGGCGTGGGCGGGGCCGCTGCTGGTGGCGCTGGTCGCGGGGGTGCTGCGGTTCGTGCACCTGGGCAGCCCGAAGGCGGTGATATTCGACGAGACGTACTACGCCAAGGATGCCTGGGCCACGATCAAGCAGGGCTACGAGGCGAGCTGGCCCAAGGACATCGACAAGCTGATCCTCGACAACCCGCACGCGGTAGCCCTCCCGGCGGACGCCGGCTACGTCGTGCACCCGCCCGTCGGCAAGTGGGTCATCGGGCTCGGCGAGTGGATCTTCGACTTCACGCCCTTCGGCTGGCGGTTCATGACCGCCCTGCTCGGCACCCTGTCGGTGCTGATGCTGTGCCGGATCGGGCGCCGCCTGTTCCGCTCCACCTTCCTGGGCTGCCTGGCGGGGGCGCTGCTGGCGGTGGACGGGCTGCACCTGGTGATGAGCCGCACCGCGCTGCTCGACCTGGTGCTGATGTTCTTCGTGCTGGCCGCGTTCGGTGCGCTGCTGATCGACCGGGACAAGGCGCGGGCCAGGCTCGCGGCGGCGCTCCCGGTGGACGAGGAGGGCCGTACCCGGCCCGACCTGAAGATCGCCGAGACGCTGCGGCTGGGCTGGCGCCCGTACCGGATCCTGGCGGGCGTCTGCCTGGGCCTGGCGGCCGGCACGAAGTGGAACGGTTTCATCGCGCTGGCCTTCTTCGGCGTGCTGACCGTGATGTGGGACGCGGCCGCGCGCCGCACCGCGGGTTCGGGGGCGCCGTACGCGTCGATGCTGCGGCGCGACGCGCTGCCCGCCTTCGTGTCCACCGTCCCGGTCGCGGTCGTGACGTACGTGGCCTCCTGGTCGGGGTGGATCTTCAGCCCGGACAACGGCAAGGGCGGGTACCTGCGCGACTGGGCGGCCAAGTACGACCAGAACAGCCCGCTGTCCTTCCTGCCGGAGTGGGTGCGGAGCCTGTGGCACTACGAGACCGAGGTCTACAAGTTCCACGTCAACCTGCACGACGGGCACACCTACGACTCCAATCCCTGGAGCTGGCTGGTCGCGGGCCGGCCCGTCTCCTATTTCTACGAGTCCCCCGCGCCCGGCACGGACGGCTGCCCGGCGACCGCGGCGGGCAAGTGCGCCCGCGAGGTGCTGGCGCTGGGCACCCCGCTCCTGTGGTGGGCGGGCTGCTTCGCGCTGCTGTACGTGCTGTGGCGGTGGTTCTTCCGCCGCGACTGGCGGGCGGGCGCGATCGCGTGCGCGCTGGGCGCCGGCCTGCTGCCCTGGTTCAACTACCAGGAGCGGACGATCTTCTACTTCTACGCCGTGGTCTTCGTCCCGTACCTGTGCCTGGCGGTGGCGATGATGATCGGCGCCCTGCTGGGCCCGGCCGGTTCGACCGAGCGGCGGCGGGCCCTGGGTGCGATCGGGGCGGGCGTGCTGGTCCTGCTGATCGTGTGGAACTTCATCTACTTCTGGCCCATCTACACGGGCCAGACCCTGCCGATGGAGTCCTGGCGGAACCGCATGTGGCTGGACACCTGGGTCTAACAGCGAAAACGAGGGGCCCGGCACCGTCAGATGCCGGGCCCTTCATGGTTGTTAGCGGTGGTCGCTGGCCGTCCTGGGCCGCCCTGCGACGGCCCACAGACGGCCCAGCAGTCCTCGTGTGGACCGCTCGCAGCGGGGCCTACTGGCGCCACCGCTCCCGGTGCAGAGCAACGCATGCCGGGTTGATGCCGGGTGGGAAAGGTCCGCAGCTTGCTCCCGCCTTGCTGTCCCCAATGATGGTGAGATCGTCGGCGAGGCCGATGGTGCCTCCGCTGAAAGGACGTGACAGGTCGGGCACAGGCAGAGCAAGTTGTCGGTCGCGTCAGGTCCGTTCTCCGGGCTGCCCAGCGCCTGGATACGCGCACCCTCGCTGCACTTTGCCGTCGGGCAGCTCAACCGTCAGGCCACAGATCTAGCGGGCGTGGTCATGCCAGATCTTCACCTGACGCGGCGTTTGCGATCACATGAGGGTAGGCGTAGAGAGGAAGTGAGGAAATTTCTGCCCGAGCCGCATGTATTGGGGATGGCCCCCATGCCTAACAGAGGGTGGATTTTGCTCGGGGTGTTGATTCTGCTCGGTGTTCTCGGAGCGATGGGTGCAGTTTTCGCATGGTGGATGGCTATCAAAGAGCCAGAGCGTGAGCCGAAGATTGAAGTGCTGGCCGGAATCGGGGGCGGGTTGATCACTGGCATCGCCGTAGGAGTGTCGGCTCTATTTCTGGAACAAGCACTCTCGGAGTCCCAGAAATATGCGGCTTGGCGCGCGAATGTTGAAATCGCCGAAAGCATACCGGGGTTCTCGCCCGGCGATCGCGACATCGCAGGGATTAATTTCAGCGGCAAGTCCCTCCATAATGCCGACCTCAGAGGAGCCGATCTGCGGGGGGCCCAGCTTCGGGATACCGACCTGACAGGGGCGAACCTTAGCGAGGCCAAGCTACAGGGTGCGCACCTGATCGGGGCCAACTTCTACGAAGCAGATTTGAGCGGCGCTAAACTCGACGGGGCTGAGCTGCATAGTGCGAACCTCACACACGCGCTGGTCAACGTTGAAGCCACCACCTTCCATGGAGCGATGGTTGACTCGCATACTTGCTGGCCGGAAGGCGTTCAGCAGGAGAAAGTTGACTCGACCATCCCCAACAATGAGGAGCGTGGGGAGAAGGTTCCCAAATGCACACTATGGAAGGACGGGGAGCGAACCAGGTGAATTGACATAAGTCGACCTTACCCATTTGAGCCTATTGGGAGTTCCCGGCTCAGCCCTCCACGGCCGGAACCCGCGTTCGGAGCCCCCGCTATTCCGGAGCCTGAGCGCCCCACCGGAGGCAGGTCGGTTCTGGCCGCAGGTTGGTCGCAGAGCTTGATCACTCGTCGGTGCCTCGTTCCTCATGCCGAGCAGCGAAGGGCGCACACGGAAAGCAGTCGATGCCCTCTTCGGGGCTCCCCGCCAGCAAGGGTGTGGCCAACTGCGTCAGCAGCGGAGCTAGCGCCTTGGTCACGCGGTCGGCGGCGCGTCGCTGCACCGCGCGACCATCCTGCGGGGTGGGGGTGGCGCTGCCGCACCGCCTGGCGTTGGGCGTTCCGGCCATCTTGTGCGAGCTGTAGGCGCTCCAAATGCCGCCTAATGCTGCCAGTCTATTTCGATTGGACTAGTGGTCTAGTCCAAAGAAGCCCGGGGGGGCGTTTGCCAGCTCCCATCACAAGGCTGATGCTGGAGGTGTATTGACGGCGCCCATCATCCGCAAGCTACCTGAGGCCGGTGATGCGACGTGAGCACGGCTGCATGGGCGCTCATCGCGTCGATTGTCGGCGGCATCGTGGGTGCGGGCATTAAGTTCACGTTCGAGGAGCTCCTCGGGCCGAGGCTAGGCCATCGGCGCGACACGCGAAATCTCGTTAGTCGCTACACAACACCCCTGCTCCGCTCCGCGGAGCAGTTGGAGCGCCGCATTAATAACCTTGTGCGTAACGAGAAGGAGCAATGGTTCGAGACGGACGATTACTATCAGCTCAGCACCCTCTACGTGTTTGGCGAACACCTTGGCTGGATCCGCATCATCGAACGCCGATTCGGCTTCATGCCGATCGAATCAGCCCGCCGCACAAGAGTTTTCACGGCGCGGCTCTACGGGAGCATCCGGGGGCTGTCAAGCTTCCAGTATTTTCACAGCCATCAATCAGCCACTGTCGGAAGATCCACAATTCCGCGCCTAATGCTCACAGCAATTGGCGAGGCGATGACCGCAGCGGATCGCGAGTCGGTAATCGAGTTTACCGAGTTCGTGACGAAGTACAGAAATGACCCTCAGTTCGCGAGTTGGTTTTCCAATCTTGAACTGTTCCTGCGGCGCGCCCATCCACGAGATCCAGTGGTGTGGGATCGAGTCGTCATTACCGGCGCCGAGCTGCGGGCACTGATCGGCTTTCTCGATCCGAAGGGGAGCCTTGCCCGTCGCCGCCCTCTGGTCAACCTCGACCACCTCATCACTCCAGGGTTGCAGGCCGAGTTGACGCGAGAACTCGCGAGGTGGGCGTCTACTCCGACTGGGGCGAAGAAGCCCGCAGGCGTGATAGACGCGGGGCAATGACGGGCGACTGTGGAACAGGAGCGACCTCGTGAGTCCGCAACCGGCCAACTGACAGCCTCTCCCGCCGATTCGCCAAGATCACGGCCCAGAGACGGCCCAAGCCACCCCAGAGGGCCCGGCCCGACCCGAACGCCCTGGTCGTGGCCGTGTGCCAGCCATGGCACGAGACTTCATCTACTTCTGGCCGATCTGCACGGGCCAGACCCTGCCGATGGAGTCCTGGCGGAACCGCATGTGGCTGGACACCTGGGTGTGACGCCTCGCCGCACAAAGCCGTAGGGCCCCTTCCCGGTGCGGGAAGGGGCCCTACGGCTATTGCACCGTGGATCACGGGTCGATGTCACCGAAGTCGAACGACAGGACTTCATTGCCCGGAGGCTGCTCGACGTGGAGCGTGACGTCGTTGAACGTCACGCTCGTCACGAGCACGGTCCAGCGGCGGTTGGGGCAGACGTCCTCGGCGGCCGGGGTCTCGGGCACCGGGAGCGTGGCCCGGATGTTGATCCGGCCGTTCCGCGGCGGGATGTCCACGACCGGGCCTTGGACGGCCCCGCTGATGGTGCGCTGACCGGGAACCATCTCGGTGGGCCGGCCGGGGTTGGCGCACGCGGTGGTGAGGACGATGCTGCTCGTGTCCAGGAAGACCCGGGTGACGTCGCTGCCCAGCCCGGCCACCTTGCCGGTGCACGTCAGGCCCGTCGAGAGGCTCTTGGTGCAGGTGGGGGTGCCCACGAAGTGCGGGCTCTGAGCCGTGGCCGTCGTCATGCCGACGACCGTGGTGGCTAGCGTCATGACCGCCGTGGCGAAGACGCGTCTCATGTATCTCTCCGAAGGGTGGGGGGGATGATCACCGCCCATGGGCCCGAGGGCACACGGGACGGACACCAGGCCGACCCCGAGGGGGAGGCGGGCCCGCTAGGTAATGAACCGCACATCGAACTCGTACGATGACATTTCGGGCTGGCAAACGAGGAGTCTCACCCGGAAGGAGCCCTCCTGCCATTTCGCCGTCCTTTTCGGCCATCGACATTCCGTTCCGGTAACAAGCGCGAACCGTGACGACGGGGCCACGTAAGGTCCACACCAAAGGGTTCTTTGAACGCGTTCAGGGGACCGTGGCTCTCGGGGGAGGACTCAACATGAACGGGGCAGCCAAGGGCGCCATAGTCGGCGGGGTGTTCCTCGCCCTCGTCGGCGGCGCCGGATACGGGGTGTACGCGCTCGTCGGGGACGGCGGCGAGGGCAAGAACGGCGGCACGGGCGGCGACAGCTCCGTCCAGGCGGGGAAGGGCAGCGGGCCGGTCACCGACAAGGAGACCCTGGCCACCGCAAAGGCCTTCCTCGCCGCATGGGCCTCGGGGGACGAGCGCGCGGCCGCCGACCTGACCAACAACGCCCAGGCCGCCCAGGTCGCCGTCCACGACTTCAAGGAGAGGGCGTACGTGTCCAAGGCGGTGATCACCCCCGGCCCGGCGAACGGCACGACCGTGCCCTTCAAGGTCGAGGCGGAGATCACCTACGAGGGCACCACCAAGCCCCTCGTCTACGACTCCGAGCTCAGCGTGGTGCGCGGCCTGACCACCGGGAAGGCACTGGTCGACTGGAAGCCCTCGGTGATCCACCCGCAGCTCCAGAAGGACGAGAAGCTGCGCGGGGGCTCCCCCGCGACCCCGCCGGTCAAGGCGCTCGACCGCAACGGCAAGGAGCTGACGGCCGAGCAGTACCCCTCGCTGCGCGCCATCCTGGACGACCTGCGCAAGACCTACGGGGAGAAGGCGGGCGGCACGAGGGGGGCGGAGGTGTGGATCGAGCCGGCGGCCCAGGACGCGCCCAAGCGGACCCTGCTGACGCTGGCGAAGGGCAAGCCGGGGGAGATCCAGACCGTACTGGACGCCGATGTTCAGGCCGCGGCGGAGAAGGCGGTGGCGAAGCACGCCGAGGCCTCGGTGGTGGCCGTCAAGCCGAGCACGGGCGAGATCCTGGCCGTGGCCAACCACCGCAAGGACGGCTTCAACGCGGCGATGCGGGGGGCGCGCGCGCCGGGCTCGACGATGAAGATCGTGACGGGGGCCATGCTGATCGAGAAGGGCCTGGTGTCCGCGGACCAGCCGGCGGCCTGCCCGCCCACCGCCACGTGGGAGGGGAAGTCCTTCCACAACCTGAAGAACTTCAAGTCCGAGGGCGAGCCCTTCTCGTCGAGCTTCGCCAAGTCCTGCAACACCGCCTTCATCAGCCTGATCGACAACGTGGGCGACAACGCCGCGCTGCCCCGTGAGGCGAAGGAGGTGTTCGGCATCGGGCTGGACTGGAAGACCGGGGTCATCTCGGTGGACGGGTCGGTGCCGCAGGTCTCGGGCCCGGCCGCGGCCGCCGCGTACATCGGCCAGGGCACGATCACGATGAACCCGCTCAACGTCGCCTCGATCACCGCGACCGCGCGGACCGGGGTGTTCCGTCAGCCGGTGATCGTGAAGGCCTCGCTGGACGGCCGTACTCTCGCCACCGCCTCGCGCCCCTTGAAGCCGGGGGTGTCGGCACAGCTGGTGAAGATGATGAAGCTGACGGCGACGAGCGGCACCGGGCGCGAGGCGATGGCCGCGGTCGGCGGCTCGGACAAGGGCGCGAAGACCGGCTCGGCCGAAGTCGACGGCGCGGGCAGCCCGGACAGCTGGTTCACCGGCTTCAGCGGCGACGTGGCCGCGGCGGCGATGGTCGAGGCCGGCGGGCACGGCGGCGAGGCGGCGGGCCCGATCGTCGCGGAGGTACTGAACGCCGGCTAGTGCTGTGGCCGGAAAGGTTTGCCGGGTCGCGGTGTCCGGTGCGGTGCATCGCAAGGCGGAGGGCCGCGGCTCGTACTGGACGTACTTGCGCGGTCCGACAACGCAGCGAGGTGCCGTGCCGGGCGCCGTGACCCGGTGAACCTTGCCGGTCACAGCACTAGCCCTCCCGGGCGGGGTCGGGCCGGTCGCCCTGCGCGGCCCCGCCGCCGGGGCTCCGCCGGGGTAGCCCTCCCGGGCGGGGTCGGGCCGGCCGTCCTGTGCGCCCCCGCTGCCGGGGCTCCGCCCCGGACCCCGCTCCTGTGGTGTCCGCGGGCGGGGCTTCGACCGTCCGGGTTGGTCCGCGGTGTCCCCCCGCGCATGCCATGCCACTACCCCCTGGGCCGGGGTGGAGTGTCCGCGACGACGAAATCCAGCCCCGCCGGCGATTGAGGCGCGGGGTCCGGGGCAGAGCCCCGGCAGCGGCACCGCCCCGACAGGGCGGCGGTCCCGCCGGGTGGGCTCCGCGCGGACGGGGAAACGTGGTCGACCCCGTCGGGCGGGCAGCGCTAGCGTCCCCGTATGACGACCACCACGCACCCCCTGTTCGCCGAGGCCCTGGACGGGCTGGGCCTCGAGCTCACCGTCCGCTCCTTCCCCGAAGGGACCCGTACGGCCGCCGACGCCGCCGCCGCGATCGGCTGCGAGCTCAGCCAGATCGTGAAGTCGCTGATCTTCGCCGCCGACGGGGTCCCCGTACTGGTCCTCATGGACGGGGCCTCCCGCGTCGACGTGGAGGCCGTACGCCGAGAGCTCGGCGCGGGGAAGGTGACCCGGGCGGACGCCGCCGTGGTCCGGGAGACGACGGGCTACGCCATCGGCGGGGTCCCGCCCTTCGGCCACCGCACCCGCACCCGGGTCCTGGCCGACCGGTCCCTGCTGGCCCACACCAAGGTCTGGGCGGCGGCCGGCACCCCGAACACCGTGTTCCCGATGGGCCCGACGGAGCTCATCGAGCATGCGGGGGCCACGCTGGCCGATGTACGGGAGCGGGTCTCAGAGGGCTGACAGCGCCGACTTCAGGGCCCGTACCAGGGCCTGCGCGCGCGGGTCGGCGGTCACCGACTTGGCCAGCGCGTTCGTCACGTAGCCGAAGCCGATCCCCGCCTCCGGGTCCGCGAACCCGAGGGAGCCCCCGCGGCCCGGGTGCCCGAAGGAGGCCGGGGAGAGCAGCGGCGAGGCCGGGCCGTGCAGCATGTAGCCGGGGCCGAAGCGGGTGTTCACGACGAGCACCCGGTCGGGGCCCGCCGAGAGCTCCCGGCCGGCGAGCGCGGTGGTCTCGGGGGTGAAGACGCGCGCGCCGTCCTCGACCACCCCGACGGTGGACCCGTAGAACCGGGCCAGGCCGCGGGCCGTGCCGATGCCCGCGGAGGCGGGGAGCTCGGCGGCCCGGTAGGCGGGGTCGTTCTCGTCGGGCAGCGGGTCGATGGCCGCGAAGGCGCGGCGGGTGAGCGAGGCGGGGTCGGCGTAGGCCTCGGAAACGTTTCGCCTCGGCCGGGTCTTCAGCATGCCCGCACTCTCGGGCGGGTCGACGGGGGCCACCCGGCCCACCCGGTGGGCCTCGGCCTCCGGCAGGCCGATCCAGAAGTCCACGCCCAGCGGTTCCGCCATCTCCTCGGCCAGCACCGAGCCCAGCGTGCGGCCGGTGACCCGCAGCACCAGCTCGGACAGCAGCCAGCTGTAGGTCTGCGCGTGGTAGCCGTGCCCGGTGCCCGGCTCCCAGAAGGGCCGCTGCGCGGCGATCGCGCGCGCCCCGGACACCCCGTCGGCGGCCTCGGCGGCGGTCAGCCCCCGGTCCAGCGCCGGGACGCCCGCGCGGTGCGCGAGCAGGTCGCGGACCAGCGTCTTCTCCTTGCCGCCCGTCTTGAACTCCGGCCAGTACGAGCCCACGGGCGCGGCCAGGTCCAGGAGTCCGCGCTGGTGCAGCAGCAGCGGCACGGCGGCGGCCACGCCCTTGGTGGCGGAGCGGACTATCTGCGCGGTGTCCGCCGTCCAGGGATCCGTACCGTCGGCGTCCTTCGTGCCGCCCCACAGGTCGACCACCTTGCGCCCGTCCCGGTAGACGGACACCGCCGCGCCCCGGTCACCGAGCACCTCGAAGTTGCGTACGAAAGCGTCGCGGACCGGCTCGAAGCCCTCCGCCACCTCACCCTGGATGTTCACGTGCACACCAACAACGGACGGCGTGCGCTTATGCCACGCTCACGGAGCGCGGGTCGAAGCCGAAGGGGAGCTCCAGCCGGTGCGCCCGCATCAGAGCCTCGTCGCACAAGAGGTCCCGCGTCGGGCCGTCGGCGGCGATGACCCCCTCGCTGAGGATCACCGAGCGCGGGCACAGTTCCAGCGCGTAGGGCAGGTCGTGGGTGACCATCAGCACGGTCACGTCGAGCGAGCGCAGGATGTCCGCGAGCTCGCGGCGCGAGGCCGGGTCGAGGTTGGACGAGGGCTCGTCGAGGACGAGGATCTCCGGCCGCATGGCCAGGACCGTGGCGACGGCCACCCGGCGGCGCTGGCCGAAGGAGAGGTGGTGAGGCGGCCGGTCGGCGAAGTCCGTCATGCCGACCTGCTCCAGCGCCGCGCGCACCCGCTCCTCCAGCTCCACGCCGCGCAGGCCCGCCGCGGCCGGGCCGAAGGCCACGTCCTCGCGCACGGTCGGCATGAACAGCTGGTCGTCGGGGTCCTGGAAGACGATCCCGACCCGGCGCCGGATCTCGGCGAAGTTCCGCTTCTCCACCGGCAGCCCGGCCACGGCCACCGTGCCGACCCCGCCGCCGAGGATCCCGTTGAGGTGCAGCACGAGGGTGGTCTTGCCGGCGCCGTTGGGGCCGAGCAGGGCGACCCGCTCGCCGCGCCCCACGCTCAGGTCGACCCCGAACAGGGCCTGGTGGCCGTCGGGGTAGGCGTAGGCGAGGCCGGTCACTTCGAGCGAGGGGGTGGGATTCACTTGGACCTCCGGTCACAGGATCCGATATGCTTCACTACAGACAGTGCGCAGCGAGAACCAAGCACGCACGTCCCTTACGCGTTGCTGTTATCCGGGCTGGTTTCAACCCGGCTGGCGTTGATCGTGGAAGACCTGACGGGCCGCCGGTCCACCAGGCAGCGTGAGCCAGGAATCCCCTCCCTCGGGAAGGGAGGATTCAAAAGGTCCAGCCCATCAGACAGACGGCGAGGGCCGTCACCGGGAGCACGGCCGCGTACGCCCACTGGGCGCGGGTGGCCACGACTTCGTCGATCACCGGCATCGAGCCGGCGTAGCCGCGGCTGACCATCGCGAGGTAGACCCGCTCGCCGCGTTCGTAGGAGCGGATGAACAGCGCGCCGGCCGTCTTGGCCAGCACCCCCCAGTGCCGGATGCCGCTGGCCTCGAAGCCGCGCGAGCGGCGGGCGATGGACATCCGGCGCAGCTCGTCGCTGATCACGTCCCCGTAGCGGATCATGAAGGAGGCGATCTGGACGAGGAGCGGGGGCAGCTTCAGGCGTTGCAGGCCGAGCAGCAGGGCCCGCAGTTCGGTGGTCGAGGCGAGCAGCACGGAGGCGGCGACGCCGAGCGTGCCCTTGGCCAGCACGTTCCAGGCGCCCCACAGGCCCGAGACGCTGAGCGACATGCCGAGGAACTCCACCCGCTCGCCCTGGGCGACGAAGGGCATGAGCACGGCGAAGGCGACGAAGGGGATCTCGATCAGCAGCCTGCGCAGCAGGAAGCCGGCCGGGATGCGGGCCACGGCCGCGGCCGCCGCGACGAGCACGGCGTACGCGCCGAAGGCCCACACCGCCTCGCGCGGGGTGGAGACGACGACCACGACGAAGGCGAAGGTCGCGGCGAGCTTGCAGTGCGGGGGCAGCGCGTGGACGGGCGTGTGGGCGTGCCGGTAGAGCTTGTGGGCGTGCCCCGCGCCCATCAGACCGCTGCCGACGGTGCGGCCGAGGGCTCGACCGCGCGGCGGCGGCGCACGACCCAGAAGATCCCGGTGCCGACGGCGACGGTCGCGCCGACGCCGAGGGCGCCCGCGAGGCCGCCGGAGAGGCGGGCGTCGGTGACGTCCTTGACGGCGTAGTCGGCGAGCGGGGAGTCCTTCGCGGCGTGGTCCTCGACCTTGGCGTCGATGCCCTGGTCGGCGGCGACCCTCTCCAGGCCGTCGGGGCTGGCGGAGGCGTAGAAGGAGACGAAGCCGGCCAGGACGAGGGCGGTGACCAGGCCGGTGACCCATACCTTCACGGTGGAGCGGGCGGCGGCGGGCGCGACCGCGGCCGCCGGGGCGTCGACGAGTTCGCCGCCGACGCGCAGCTTCAGCGGGGCGGTCAGCCCGCGCGCGCCGTGCACCAGGTCGGGCCGTACGGCGATCACGGCGCCCACGGTCGCCGCGGTGATGGCGGCCTCGCCGATGCCGATGAGCGTGTGGACGCCGACCATGGCGGTGAACACCTTGCCAATGGCGACGTCGGTGGTGCCGCCGATGGCGTAGAGGGCGGTGAAGGCCGCGGCCGCGCCGGGCACCGAAAGCAGGGCTCCGGCGAAGGCGGCGACGGTCACGGAGCGGCGGGTGGGCGGCAGCACCTTGAGCAGCCCGCGGAAGACGGCGTAGGCGACGACGACGGTGACGACGCCCATGACGGTGATGTTCACGCCGAGGGCGGTCAGGCCGCCGTCGGCGAAGAGGATGCCCTGCATGAGGAGGACGACGGACACGCAGAGCACGCCGGTGTAGGGGCCTACGAGTATCGCGGCGAGGGCCCCGCCCAGCAGGTGGCCGCTGGTGCCGGCGGCGACGGGGAAGTTCAGCATCTGTACGGCGAAGATGAAGGCGGCGACGAGGCCGGCGAGCGGCGCGGTGCGCTCGTCGAGCTCCCGGCGGGCTCCGCGCAGGCTCACGGCCACGGCGGCGGCGGCCGTCACTCCGGCGGCCACCGACACGGGTGCGTTGATGAATCCGTCGGGCACGTGCATGGGGGCTCCGCTTTCTCGCAGTCTGCAACCGTCCAAGAATAGTGCCCACCTGCAAACCACTGGCAATAGCGCCTTCATCACAATTGAATCCGTGCGGATCGGGCGGAATGTGCGAGGCTGGACGGACAAACGGACTCATTTGCTCCGATTCGAGGAGTCTTGTCGATGTCAGCCACCGCCGAGAATCCCGCACCGACCGTCACCGTCACCGCCGTCGAGGAGCGGGTCATCGCGCGCGTGATCAGCGACGATCCCCTCTACCGGAAGATTCCGGTGGCCCTGCGCTTCGCCCCGTCCGAGCCACTGGCCGTGCGGATCGTCTTCCCCGCCGACCTGTCCCCCGAGGGCACGGACAACGAGTGGGTCTTCCCCCGGGCCCTGCTGGAAGCCGGGCTACAGGCCCCGACGGGGACCGGGGACGTACGCGTCTGGCCCTGCGGCCGCGTCCAGGCGGTCGTCGAGTTCCACTCCCCGGACGGCGTAGCGGTGGTGCAGTTCGACATCGCGGCCCTGCGCCGCTTCCTGCGCCGCACGTACGCGCCCGCCGGCCGTTAGGCCGCCTCCTCCGGACCTGCGCGCGAACGGGCCCGGCCCCGTACCTCCTGGTGATCAGGGGGTGCGGGGCCGGGCCGTTTCAGTGCCTCACACGTTCAGCGGGTCACGCGTTGACCAGCTCGCGGTCCTTGCCCGGCCCCTCGGGGCCGTCGCCGGAACCGGACAGGTGCTTGCGCAGGCTCTCGCCCTCGACGTCGACGTTCGGCAGCAGCTTGTCCAGCCACTTCGGCAGCCACCAGGCCTTGTGCCCGAGCAGTGCGAGCACCGCGGGGACGATGGCCATGCGGACCACGAAGGCGTCGAAGAAGACGGCGACGGCCAGAGCGAAGCCGATCATCTTGACCATCTGGTCGCTCGCCCCCAGGAAGCCGGAGAAGACGGCGATCATGATGACGGCGGCGGCCACGACCACCCGGGCGCTGTACTGGAAGCCGGTCACCACGGCCTGGCCCGGGCGCTCGCCGTGGACGTACGCCTCCCGCATGCGGGTGACGAGGAAGACCTCGTAGTCCATGGCCAGACCGAAGACCACGCCCACCATGAAGATCGGCATCATCGACATGATCGGGCCGGTCTGCTCCACGCCGAACAGCGAGCCGAGCCAGCCCCACTGGAAGACCGCGACGACCGCGCCGAGGGCGGCGACCACCGAGAGCAGGAAGCCGAGGGCCGCCTTGAGCGGGACCAGGATCGAGCGGAACACCAGCATCAGCAGCAGGAAGGCGAGGCCGACGACGAGCGCCAGGTAGGGCAGCAGCGCGTCGTTCATCTTCTGCGAGAAGTCGATGTTCATCGCGGTCTGGCCGGAGACGAGGACGTCGTCCCCGTTGCCGTCGCGGATCTCGTGGACCAGGTCCTCGGTCTGCGTGGAGGACGGACGGTCCTTCGGGATGACGTTGATGATCGCCGCGTTGCCGTCCTTGTTGGGCATCGGCGGGGTGACCGCGGCCACGCCGTCCAGGCCCTTGATCCGGTCGACGGTCTGGTCGGCGAGCTCCTTGCCGCCGTCCACGACCACCATCAGCGGGCCGTTGAAGCCGGGGCCGAAGCCGTCGGACAGCAGGTCGTACGCCCTGCGCTGGCTGGTGGAGACCGGCGCGGCGCCGTCGTCCGGCAGGCCCATCTCCAGCTTGCTCGCCGGGATCGCGATGACGCCGAGGCCGATCACACCGGCCAGCAGGACCATGACGGGGCGGCGCAGGACGAAGCGGGCCCAGCGGGTGCCGCCGTTGGCCTTCTTCTCCGAGCCCGCAGGCTTGCCCTTGCCGAACAGCCTGCTCTTCTCGCCGGCCGGCAGGACCTTCTTGCCCGCGAAGCCGAGGATGGCCGGGACCAGGGTCAGGGCGACGAGCACCGCGATGACCACCGTTCCGGCGGCCGCGAAGCCCATCTTGCTCAGCATCGGGATGTTGACGACGGCCAGGCCCACGAGGGCGATGACCACGGTCAGACCGGCGAAGACCACGGCGGAGCCGGCGGTTCCGGCGGCCCGGCCGGCGGCCTCGTCGCGCTCCCGGCCCTCGGCGAGCTCCACGCGGTAGCGGGAGACGATGAAGAGGGCGTAGTCGATGCCGACCGCGAGGCCGATCATCATCGCGAGGGTGGAGGTGGTGGAGCCGAGGTCCAGCACGTTGGCGAGCGCGGTGATGGAGGAGACGCCGATGCCCACGCCGATCAGCGCGGTCAGCAGCGGCAGCCCGGCCGCGATCAGCGAGCCGAAGGTGATGACGAGGACGATCGCGGCGACCAGGATGCCGATGACCTCGCCGGAGCCGGTCTCGGGGGCCTCCATCAGCGCGTCGCCGCCGATCTCGACCGTGAGGCCGGAGGCCTTGGCGTCCTTGCCGGACTCCTTCAGCGCCTCGCGGGTCGCGTCGGTCAGCTCCATGCCGCTGACCTTGTACTTGGTGCTGATGTAGGTCGTGGAGCCGTCCTGGCTCACGGCCTGCGCCTCGTACGGGTTGGCGACCGAGGCGACCTGGTCCTTGCCGGGACCGGACTTCAGGTCGTCGATGATCTTCTCGACCTCGGCCTTGGGGCCGGGGTCGGTGACCTTCGCGCCCGCCGGGGCCTTGATCACGATGCGGGCGGTGGCGCCGTCGGCGGCCATGCCCGGGAAGCGCTCTTCGAGCAGGTCGAAGGCCTTCTGGGCCTCCGTGCCGGGTATCGAGAAGGAGCCGGAGGTGGGCGCGCCGGCCGACGCCGCGCCGAATCCGGCGGCGAACAGCAGCGCCACCCATATGAGGGCGACGAGCCCGCGGCGCCGGAAAGCGCCGCGGCCGAGCCGGTAGAGGAAGGTAGCCACGAGGGTGGTTCTCCCGTTCAGGTCGTGGGATGAGAAGGGCAGGAAAAGCCGGCCCGACGACGAGAGCGGCGTGTCAGGAGCAGCGCGGAGCGTGGAGCAACGGGGACGGGGTCGAACGGGGAGTGTCAGACGCCGAGGGCGGGGAAGACCACGGCGTCGATGAAGTCACCGAGGAAGGTCCGGTCCACCGGACGGTCCTCGATCAGCGGGAGCGCGATGAACGCCCCGATGAGCATGTGCGGTACGAAGTCGAGGGCGGGGCAGTCCGGGCGGATCTCGCCCCGGTCCACCGCGCGCCGCAGCATCGCCTGGAGACCGTTGATCTCCGGGTCGACGAGCAGGTCGCGCAGCGCCTTGTGGAGCTCCGGGCTCTCGTGGACGGCATGGGCCAGGCCCCGCATCAGCGCGGTGTCCTTCGCCATCTGCGCGTCGTCCGAGTGCTCCACCATGCGCGCGAAGTCCCCGCGCAGGCTGCCCGTGTCGATCTCCCGCAGCGAGACGGGCTGCGTACATCGCAGGGCCTTGGCGACCAGCTCCGGCTTGCTCCCCCACTGGCGGTAGAGGGTGGCCTTGCTGGACTTCGTACGGGCGGCGACCGCGTCCATGGTCAGCGCCTCGTAGCCGACGTCACGCAGGAGGTCGAGGACCGCCTCGTGCAGTTCGGCCTGCCGTTCGGGCGTGATCCGGCTGCGCCTCGGCGCATTCGCCTCGGTCATCTCCGCACCTCCATCCGAACGAAACGACTCCGTACACATAAGACCATACCCCCCGCCCCAACGAAACGAAACCGTTCCGTTTCGCTTGCGGGAGTGGTGTGGATCACCTGTACGAGTTGCCAGGCCCCCCTGGCGCGGAAAGCATTGGGGGGTGAGTCACGACGTCGCGTACCTCCGCTTCCCGCACCTGCACGACGACCTGCTGTGCTTCGCCACCGAAGACGATCTTTGGGTGGCGCCCTTGGTTCCCCCTGGAGAGCCGGTCGGCCGGGCCTGGCGCCTCACCGTCGACCGGACCCGGGTCAGCCACCCCCGCTTCTCCCCCGACGGCAGCCACATCGCCTACACCACCTGGCGCAGCCTCGACCCCGAGATCCACCTCGTCCCGGTGCACGGCGGGCCCGCCCGCCAGCTGAGCTACTGGGGTGCCACCGACACCCGCGTCTGCGGCTGGGACCCGGACGGCAACGTCCTCGCGGTCTCCTCCCACGGCCAGCCCTTCTCCTACTTCTCCTGGGCCTACAAGGTGCCCACGGACGGCAGCCCCGGCGGCCGCCTGCCCTGGGGGCCCGTCTCCGACATCCAGGTCGCCGACATCGACGGCGAGCACCGCACCCTGCTCCTCACCGGCAAGCCCCCGCACGAGCCCGCCGCCTGGAAGCGCTACCGGGGTGGCGCCACCGGGCGGCTGTGGCTGCACGGCAAGAGGCTGCTGGAGGACGTCGAGGGGCACCTCGACGCCCCCATGTTCGTGGGCGGCCGCATCGCCTTCCTCTCCGACCACCAGGGCGTCGGCAACCTGTACTCCTGCCGGTACGACGGCACCGACCTGCGCCGCCACACCGACCACGACGAGTTCTACGCCCGGCACGCCTCCAGCGACGGCCGCCGGATCGTCTACCAGTGCGCCGGGGACATCTGGCTCGTCGACTCCCTCGAACCCGACGCCGTCCCGCGCAAGCTCGACGTCCGCCTCGGCGGCCCGCGCGCCGGCCGGCGCACCTACCAGGTGCCGGCCGCCAGCCACGTCGACTCCCTGTCCGTCGACGCCACCGGGCGGGCCAGCGCCGTCGTGGTGCGCGGCAGCCTGTACTGGCTGACCCACCGCGACGGGCCCGCCCGAACCATCGCCGACACCCCGGGCGTGCGGGTACGGCTGCCCGAGATGCTCGGCTCCGGCGGCCAGGTCGCGTACGTGACGGACGCCGAGGGCGAGGACGCCATCGAGATCGCCTACCTCCCCCGGGCCTCCGGGGACCGGGAGCCGCGCCGGCTGGCCTCCGGCGAGCTGGGCCGCGTAACGGAGCTGCTGTCCGATCCGGACGGGGAGCGGCTCGCGATCGCCTCCAACGACGGCCGGCTGCTGCTCATCGACGCCACCGAGGAGTCCAACGGGGAGGTCACCGAGCTCATCCGGTCCATCAACGGGCCCGTCACCGACCTGGCGTTCTCCCCCGACGGCGGCTGGCTGACCTGGTCCCACCCCGGCATCGGGCGCTCGCTGCGGCAGATCAAGATGGCCCGGATCTCCGGCCCCGGCCCGCGCGTCATCGTGGACGTCACCAACGGCCGCTTCGAGGACGAGAACCCGGTCTTCACCCGGGACGGCCGCTACCTGGCCTTCCTCTCCTGGCGCGGCTTCGACCCGGTGTACGACGTGCACACCGGCGACCTGTCCTTCCCGCTGGGCTGCCGCCCCTACCTGGTGCCGCTGTCCTCGGCCACCCCCTCCCCCTTCGCGCTGTCCGCGGAGGGCCGGCCCGCCGCGGGCGGACTCGACCCGGCGGAGGGCGACACCGGCGACGGCACGGTGACCGTGGAGGTGGAGGGCCTGGAGAGCCGGGTCACCCCCTTCCCGGTGACCGCGTCCAAGTACTCGGCCCTGTACCCGGTGCACGGCGGCGGGCTGGTCTGGCTCCGCTGGCCGATCTCGGGCGCCCTCGGCGAGACCTTCGCCAACCCCAACGACATCAGCGGCAAGCCGACGCTGGAGTACTTCGACCTCACCAAGGCCCGCAAGACCGAACTGGCCTCCGGGCTCGACTGGTTCGCGGTCAGCGGCGACGGCACCCGGCTCGTCATCAACGACGACGGCGACCTGCGCGCGGCCCCCGCGACCGAATCCGGCGACAGCGACTCGACGGTCTACCTCGACCTGCGGCGCATCCTGCACGAGGTGGACCCGGCCGCCGAGTGGCGCCAGGCCTACGAGGAGGCCGGGCGGATCATCCGCGCGTACTTCTGGGAGCCGAAGATGTGCGGCATCGACTGGGACGGGGTGCTGCGCCAGTACCGCTCCCTGGTCGAACGGGTCGCCTCCCCCGACGAGTTCGCCGACCTGCTCCGCGAGGTCCTCGGCGAACTCGGCACCTCGCACGCCTACGTCTCCCCCGCCCGCCGCAACGAGGGCCCCCCGCACTACCAGCGCGCCATCGGGCTGCTCGGCGCCAACCTCGTCCCCCGGGACGGGGCCTGGGTGGTCAGCCGCATCCTGCCCGGCGAGTCCTCCGACTCCAAGGCCCGATCCCCGCTGGCCGGCACCGGCATCCGGGAGGGCGCGGTGCTCACCCACGTCGACGGCCGGCCCGTGGACCCGGTCACCGGGCCCTACCCGCTGCTGTCGGCGGCGGGCGGCACCACCGTCGAGCTGACCTTCACCCCGGCCGAGGGCGAGGGCCGGGCCCGGCGGGTCGCGATCGTGCCGCTGGTCGACGAGCGTCCGCTGCGCTACCAGGACTGGGTGGCCAAACGCCGCGCGGTGGTCCGCGAGGTCAGCGGCGGCCGGTGCGGCTACCTGCACATCCCCGACATGGGCGGCTCGGGCTGGGCGCAGTTCAACCGCGACCTGCGCATGGAGATGTCCCGGCCCGCGCTGATCGTCGACGTGCGCGGCAACGCGGGCGGGCACATCAGCGAGCTGGTGGTGGAGAAGCTGACCCGCTCGATCCTCGGCTGGGACCTGACGCGCAACGCGCAGCCGGTGTCGTACGCCTCCAACGCGCCCCGCGGCCCGATCGTGGCGCTGGCCGACGAGGCCACCTCCTCGGACGGCGACATGATCACCGCGGCCTTCAAACTGCTGGGCCTGGGCCCGGTGGTCGGCCAGCGCACCTGGGGCGGGGTGGTCGGCATGACAGGCCGGCACACCCTCGGCGACGGCACGGTGATCACGGTGCCGATGAACGCCGCGTGGTTCCCGGAGTACGGCTGGTCGGTGGAGAACCACGGCGTGGAGCCGGACCTGGCGATCCTGCGCACCCCGCTCGACTGGGCGGAGGGCCGGCACGCCCAGCTCGACGACGCCGTGCACCTGGCGCTGGAGCTGCTGGAACAGGACCCGGCCGCCGTGCCCCCCGGCTACACGGACGTCCCGGACCGCCGCCGCCCGAAGCTCCCGCCGCGGTAGTTCCGCATGCGGTAGGAGCGCATGCGGAAGGGGCGCGATCCGCAGGACGGTGCGGATCGCGCCCCTCGGCGCCGCGTGGACGTCAGGCGTCGAAGTCGTCGTCGAACCGGGCACGGGCCGAGTCGGCCTCGTCCTGCGCCCGCTGCTTCGCCCGGTCGCCGGTCTGCGAGGAACGCTCGGAGGCCTCGTCCTGCGCCGAGCCGAGCTTCTCCTTCGCCTGCTGCGCGAGCCGGTCGGCCTTGTCCTGGAACTGGTCCTTGATACCCATGCTTTTCACTCCATGAGGGGTGTTGGTGGTTGGGCCTCGACCAGACTTGCACGGGTGGACAAAGCTCGCATTTTGATCAGCTGCTCTGCGCGCGCTCCTGCTCGTCCGCAGCCCCGCCGGCTCCCACAAGTCCCCTGGAAACACCGGCCAGTCGCGGCTCGAAGCGCTTCATCTCGCGCTGTCCGACTGTCGAGATGATCCCCGGCAGGTAGCCGCGCACCCCCTGCATCCCGCGCAGCCACCACTGCGCGTACACGTGCGCCGAGCGCCGCTCGATGCCCGCCACGATCCGGTCGACGGCCGGGCCCAGCGGGTAGGTGCGGTTCGACGGCCAGGGCAGCCGCTGCCGCAACTCGCGCATGACCTCGTCCTGGTCGGCGCCGCGCACCATGTCGGTGTCGGTCCAGGAGAGGTAGCCGACGCCGACCTTGACGCCCTTGTAGCCCACTTCGGCGCGCAGGCAGTGGGCGAAGGCCTCGACACCCGACTTGGAGGCGCAGTACGCGGTCATCATCGGGGCCGGGGTGATCGCGGCGAGCGAGGCGATCTGCAGGAAGTAGCCGCGGCTCTCCATCAGTACGGGCAGGAAGGCGCGGGCCGTGACGGCCCCGCCGATGAGGTTGACCTCGATGACCCGCCGCCAGGCCTCGGGGTCCGAGTCGGCGAACGGCCCGCCGGCGGCCACGCCCGCGTTGGCGACGACGATGTCGACCTTGCCGAAGCGCTGCTTGACCTCCTGCGCGACCCGGGCCATGGCCTCGTGGTCGGTGACGTCGGCGTACCAGTGGTCGCTGTCGGTGTGCAGCCGCCCGGAGACCTCCTTGAGGGCCTCCGGCTCCAGGCCGACGAGCGCGATCTTCGCGCCGCGGGCGGACAGCTTGCGGGCGAGCAGCTCGCCGACCCCGCGGGCGGCGCCGGTGACGACGGCGACCTGGCCTTCCAGATTGCGGTGGGAGCTCATGCCGTCTTCTCCTTCGTGTGTGCGTCGACGAGTTCGCGGATGACGTTCGTGACGGCCTCGGGGGCCTCGATCGGGGTCATGTGCCCGATGCCGGTCAGCGCCGTCAGCCCGGCGCAGTTCGGCAGCGCGGCGGCCAGGGCGCGGGCGTGCACGATGGGGGTGAGCCGGTCGGCGGTGCCGCCGATCACCGCCGTGGGCACGGTCAGCGCGGCCAGGTTCGCGTCGAGGTCGAGCCCGGCCAGCACCTCGGACCACGCGTGGCGCACCTTGGTGGGGCAGGCATGCACGATACGGGCGCACGCCTCCACCCGGTCGGGCGCGGAGCCGGGGCCCATGGTGGCGTACTTGAGGACCTTCCGGGCGATGCCCGTGACCGGCCCGAGCGGGGCCCGGGACCCGAGTACCGCGCCGGTGATACCGGTCCGCACGCGCCCCGCGCGCAGCGGCAGCACCCGCGCCTCCTCGACCAGCCGGGAGCTGCCGGTGCTGCACAGCAGCGCGGCGGCGGCGTGCTCGGCGAACTCCGGCCGGCCGGCGGCCGCCATGATCGTCATACCGCCCATGGAGTGCCCGGCGACGACCGCCCGCTCCCCGGGCTCCAGGGCCGCCCCCAGCACCGCGACGAGGTCGTCGGCGAGGGCGGTCGTACTGTGGGCCGCCGCGGCGGGGCTGCGCCCGTGCCCCCGCTGGTCGTAGGCGATGACCCGGTGCCCCTTGGCCAGTTCCCGCACCTGGGCGGCCCAGAAGGCGGTGGAGCAGGTCCAGCCGTGGGCCAGCACCACGGCCGGCGCCCCCTCCTCCCCGTGCACCTCCACGTGCAGCCGCGCCCCGTCGGCGGACACCGCGACGAACTCCCGCCGCGCGACGGGCGGGGCGTAGCGCCCGAAGGCAACGTGCGCCACCCTGCTCACGCGCCCCCCTCCCCGCCCCCGCCGGGGGCAACTCCACCCCTGCCGGCCTTCGACGCCCCGCCAGGGGCAACCCCACCGCCGCCGGACTTCAACGCCCCGCCAGGGGCAACTCCAGCCCCGCCGGCGTTTGAGGCGCCGCCGGAGGCCAATCCAGCCTCGCCGGCGTTTGAGGCGCGGGGGCCCGGGGGCAGAGCCCCCGGCAGCGGCGCCGCACCGGACTCCCCGGAGCCCGCCCGCCGGCGGCCCGCCTTCGCCCCGGCAGCAGCCGGCTCGCGCTCCCGGACCCGTACGACCTCGTACTCCGCCAGATCGACGCTCCGCGTCACCCGCCGGAACTCCCCCGTCGTCCCCGGCCACACCGTGGTGTTGCGCCCCTGAGCGTCCAGGTACCAGCTGGTGCAGCCGCCGGTGTTCCACACCGTCCGCTCCATCCGCGCCTGCACGTGCCGGTTCCACTGGTTCACCGCCGACGGCCGCGCCGCCAGCGCGACCCTCCCGCCCGGCCCGCCCAGCACGCCCAGCTGCCGCAGGTAATCCGCCATGTAGTTCAGCTGCGACTCGATCATCAGGATCATCGAGCTGTTCCCCAGCCCGGTGTTCGGCCCGATGATCGTCATCCAGTTGGGGAAGCCCGCCGCCGTCGCCCCGCGCAGCGCCTGCATCCCGTCCTTCCAGGCGTCCGCGAGGGTCTGGCCCTCCGCGCCCACCACCCGGTCGGCGATCGGCATGTCCGTGACGTGGAAGCCCGTGCCGAAGATGATCGCGTCGACCTCGGTCTCGGTCCCGTCGTCGGCCACCAGCACCGAGCCCCGGATCTCCTTCAGCCCCGAGGCGACCAGGTCCACGTTGGGCCGGGCCAGCGTCGGGTAGTACTCGCTCGACAGCAGGATCCGCTTGCAGCCGATGCGGTACGAGGGCGTCAGCTTGGCCCGCAGCGCCGGGTCCTTGATCGAGCGCGCCATGTTGGCCTTGGCCAGCGACTGGACGATCCCGAGCTGGTTCGGCCGCAGGCAGAAGGCGCTGACCTGGAGCTCCCGGATCCCCCACAGCAGCCCGCGCCGGGCCGCCCGGGTGAAGGGCAGCCGGCGGTGCAGCCAGCGCTCCACGGAGGTGATGGCCCGGTCCGAGCGCGGCAGGACCCACGGCGGGGTCCGCTGGAACAGCGTGAGCCGCTGCACCTCCGGCGCGATGGCCGGCACGATCTGGATGGCGGAGGCGCCCGTACCGATCATGGCGAC
This sequence comes from Streptomyces sp. NPDC091371, assembly GCF_040684275.1. Taxonomy (NCBI): domain Bacteria; kingdom Bacillati; phylum Actinomycetota; class Actinomycetes; order Kitasatosporales; family Streptomycetaceae; genus Streptomyces; species Streptomyces sp. NPDC091371. The sequence continues at coordinate 162,896 of NZ_JBFBFP010000009.1, read as the reverse complement.
GCGCTTGCCGGCGAGGTCGTAGTCGTGGTCCCAGCGCGCGGTGTGGAACACCTTGCCCGGGAACTCGGCGAGCCCCGGGACCTCGGGCATCTTCGGGTCGGACAGCGGCCCGGTCGCGGAGACGACCACGTCGGCGGTGAAGTCCCCGCCGGAGGTCTCGATCTCCCAGCGCAGCTCGTCCGCGTCCCAGCGCATCATCCGGACCTCGTGGTCGAGGCGGATGTGGCGGCGCAGCCCGAAGGTGTCGGCGACGTGCTCCAGGTACTCCCGGATGGCCGGCTGCCCGGAGAAGGTGCGCGGCCAGTCCGGATTGGGCGCAAAAGAAAAGGAGTAGAGATGGGAGGGCACATCGCACGCGCACCCGGGGTAGCTGTTGTCGCGCCAGGTCCCGCCGACCGAGCCGGCCCGCTCCAGCACGACGAAATCGGTGATCCCCTCGCGCCGCAGCCGCACGGCCGCACCGAGCCCGCCGAACCCGGACCCGATCACCGCCACGCGTACGTGCTCGCGCTTGCCCACGCCGCCCATGCCGCCGCCTTCCGCATCTGCAACACTGCCAGCAATCACTGGCACAATCGGGAGAGTAGAGCAGGCCCGTACTCATGGGTAGGGGTCGCGCGCGGAAAGTTACCGGCAGTACGCCATAGGCTGCGCCCGTGGCGAAGGACGGCGTGCACGAGACGGGAACCGACACAGTGCGTGAGTACCGTACGGAGGAACTGGCCGAGGCGGCCGGCATCCCCGTGCGCACCCTGCGCTTCTACCGCGAGCGCAAACTGCTCCCGCCGCCGCGCCGCGAGGGCCGGATCGCCTGGTACGACGAGCACCACCTGGCCCGGCTGCGCACCATCGCCGCCCTGCTGGAGCGCGGCCACACCCTCGGCGGCATCGCCGACCTCACCGCCGCCTTCGAGAACGGCCGCGAGGTCGGCCGGCTCGGCGAGCTGCTCGGCATCGGCTGGTCCGAGGAAACACCCGTCCGGCTGTCACCCGAGGCCCTGGCCGACTACTTCGAGGGCGAGGTCACCCCGGAGAACCTGGCCGCCTCGCTCGACCTCGGCTACCTGGCCGTCGACGGGGACGCCATCGTGCACGTGAGCCGGCGCCTGCTGGACGTCTCCTCCGCCCTCGTCCGCGAGGGCGTGCCGCTGGCGGCCGTACTGGAGACGGGCCGCCAGGTCCGCGCGCACGCGGACGCGATGGCCGCCCTGTTCACGGAGCTCATCGCCGCCCACCTACCGGGCGAGGACGCCCCGGCCCGGCTGCGCCCGCTGGCGAAGAGCGTGGTCGAGGCGGAACTCACCATGGCGATGGACCGCCTCCTGGCCGCGCCCCGGCCCCAGGCCCCGGAGCAGACCCCGGATCAGGCCCCGAGCTCGTAGACCACGGTGACCGGCGCGTGGTCGGACCAGCGCTCGGGGTGCGTCTCGGCCCGCTCGACGAAGGCCTTCACGGCCTTGGCGGCCAGCCCCGGGGTCGCCACCTGGAGGTCGATGCGCCAGCCGGCGTCGTTGTCGAAGGCCCGCCCGCGGTAGGACCACCAGGAGTAGGGCCCCTCGGTGTCCGGGTGCAGCTCGCGCACGACATCCACGTACCCGGCCTCCTGGTACACCCTCCCGAGCCACTCCCGCTCCTCGGGCAGGAAGCCGGCGTTCTTCCGGTTGGTCTTCCAGTTCTTGAGGTCGGCTTCCTGGTGGCAGATGTTCCAGTCCCCGCAGACCACGACCTCACGCCCGTCGGCCGCGGCCCGGGCCTTCAGCCCCTCCAGGTACGTGAGGAACTCCCCCATGAACCGGTACTTCTCGTCCTGCTTCTCGGTCCCTGCCTCGCCGGAGGGCAGGTACAGACTGGCCACGGTCACCCCGGGCAGGTCGATCTCGATGTAGCGCCCGCTGGTGTCGAATTCGTCACTCCCGAATCCGACCTGCACCCGCTCGGGCTCCCGCCGCGTGTACAGCGCGACCCCGGCCCGCCCCTTGGCGGCAGCCGGCGCGAACACGGTGTGCCACCCCTCGGGCTTCCGGGCCTCCTCCGGAATCTGCCCCTCCTCGGCCCGCACCTCCTGCAGGCAGACGACGTCGGCGTCGGACCCGGCCAGCCACGGGACGAAGCCCTTCTTGGCGGCGGCGCGGATCCCATTCACATTCACGGAGGTCACGGTGAGCATCCCAGCACCATAGCCGGAGCGTTCCGTACGATATTCGAATGTCTCACGGTATAAACCTCCGCGCCGTGCCGTACGACCACCCGGACGCGGTCAAGCTCAACGACCAGGTACAGCTCGAATACCGGGAGCGGTACGACGGCGAGGGCGATGAAACGTTCCTCGACCCGGCGATGTTCGTACCGCCGCAGGGCCTGTACCTGATCGCGTACGACGCGTCGGAGGCCCCGGTCGCGAGCGGTGGCTGGCGGGGCCAGGAGCAGAACGACGAGGGCTACTCGGACGGCGACGCCGAGCTGAAGCGCATGTACGTGATCCCGGAGGCCCGCAGCCTGGGCCTGGCCCGCCGCATGCTCGCCGCCCTGGAGGAGGACGCCCGCGAGGCGGGCCGCGCCCGCATGGTCCTGGAAACGGGCGACCAGCAGCCGGAGGCGATAGCCCTGTACCTCTCGTCGGGCTACACGATGGCCCCCAAGTTCGGCTTCTACCGCTACTACGACTCCAGCCGCTGCATGTCCAAACCCCTCCGCTAGCCCCACACCCAGCCCCGCGGCACAACCCCGCCGGGCCACATCCAGCCCCGCCGGCGTTTGAGGCGCGGGGGTCCGGGGGCAGCGCCCCCGGCAACGGCGCCGCACCCGCCAACCCCACCGAGCCACATTCCAGCCCCGCCGGCGTTTGAGGCGCGGGGTCTGGGGCGGAGCCCCAGCAGCGGCGCCGCACCGTTCCAGCCCCCACCCCGGCGGAACCACACACCCCCGCCCTACCGGCGGAGCCACACGGCTTGGTCCGCGCCCCACCGCGACGGCCCCCGCCCCCAGTCCCCGAAGGGGCTGGCCGCGTACCGCAGCACCCCGTACCCCGACTCCGCCTCCCGCAGCCACGCCCCGGCGGCGTATCCCGCGTCCACGGGCGACACGCCACCGGCCAGGTCCCGCACCAGCCACGACCCCGTCCCCGCGAGGGAGAACCGCAGCCCGCGCCCGCCCCCCTCGGCCAGCGCCCTCAGCACGCCCGCCGCCACGAGGTAACCGGTCCCGTGGTCCAGCGCCTGCGCCGGCAGCACCCCCGGCGCTCCGTCCGGCCCGGCGCACGCGGCCGCGATCCCGTACCCCGCCTGCACGAGCGAGTCGAACCCCCGCCGGGCAGCCCACGGCCCCCGCCACCCCCACGCGCACAGCTCGGCCACCACGAGCCCCGGCCACCGCTCCAGCAGCTCCGCCGCGCCCAGCCCGTACGCCTCCAGCGCCCCCGGCCGGTACCCGGACACCACCACGTCGGCCTCGGCCAGCAGCCCCTCGAACACCGCCCGGTCCCCCGCCACCGCCAGGTCCAGCCGCGCCGACCGCTTCCCGAAGCCGGTGTCCGCGTACGCGTCGTCCGCCTCGCGCAGCCCCGGCGGGTCGATCCGCAGCACGTCCGCGCCGAGCAGCCCGAGCGTCCTCGTCGCCACCGGCCCGGCGATGACCCGCGTCAGGTCCAGCACCCGCACCCCGACGGCGGGCCGCCCGGCGGGGGCCTGCCCGAGCGGCCGGCCCCGCCCGCCCGATTCCCGTACGGGCTCCACCAGCGGCTGCGGCTCCCCGTACGCGCCGGCCACGGCGACGGCCAGCCCGCCCGCCGCGTACACGGCCTCCTGCACCTCGACGGCCGGCCGCTGGCCCACCGCGGCCCGCAGCGCCTCCGGGGTCGCGGACGGCAGCCCGAGCGCGCGCACCAAGGCGGCCTCGTGATGCGGGTAGTTGGCATGCGTGCGCACCCACCCGTCCGCCGCCCGCCAGAAGCCCGACAGCGGCGCGAAGGTCACCGGCGCCCGCCCCGCCACCCTCAGGTGCCGCTCGCTGACGAACGCCGTGGCGACCGCGCCCTCGTCCACCACCGCCGGAGCCGCATCCTCCGGCCGGCCACCGGCCCGTACGGCGGCCAGCTCGGCCGCCGCCAGCGCGCACGCCCCGACCGTGGCCCGCGCCAACTCCGCCACGGGAAGCGGCCCTTCGCCGAGATTCCCGGCCCCCTCGTACCGCACCCGCCCCGCCGGCTCCGGCGCCCCGCCGAGTGCCGCCCAGGCCTGGGCCGTACCGCCGTCCCCCGTGCCGCCGTCCCCCGCGCCCCGCTCAGTGATCGCCATGCGGCCATTCTGCGATGCCGGCCGCCACCATCGCGGCGATGCGCGGCGCGAGGGCCGGGCCGGGGGGCTCGGCCAGCAGGAACACCCAGGCGAAGACGGTGCCGAGCACGGCCGCGTGCACCAGCGCGGGGTCCGGCATCACGGCCAACTCGCCGCGCTCCACCGCCCGTTCCAGCAGCCGCGTGACCTGCACGCGCTCCCCGGCGATGAAGGTCTCCTGGAAGCGGGCGGCGATCTCGGGCTGCTGCTTCAGGTCGGCGAGCATCCCCGGCGCGGCAGCGAGGACGACGGGGTCCGAGAAGATGGCGAGGACCAGGCCCGCGAGCCCGGCGAGGTCTCCGAGCAGCGTTCCGGTGTCCGGCAGCGGCTTCGGCTCCCGCCCGTGCACGAGCGTGGAGAAGACCAGCTCGCCGCGCGAGGCGTGGCGGCGGTAGATGGCCGCCTTGCCCACGCGCGCCTTGGCGGCGACGGCGTCCATGGTCAGCGCGGCGTACCCGACTTCCGGCACCAACTCGCGTACCGCGTCACGGATCGCGTCGTCCACGCGGGCGTCCCGCGGCCGGCCGGGGGGTTGCTTCGAAGGCTCCACGGGGACATCATACGGAACTATGAGTATCGGAACTAGCAGTGCCGTAATTGCTCCTGCCGCCGACTCGGCCCGCGCACGCACCCTGACCGCCTGGGCGGGGCGCAGCATCGTCGTCATCGGCGCCGTCCACATCACCGTCTTCCTCTTCCAGACCTGGTCGATCTGGGGCGACTGGCTCACCGGCCGACTGCACGGCACCGCCGCCATCGAAGACCCCGCCAACCTCGAATCGCTCCGCCTGTTCTGGTCCCTGCCCGGCAGCTTCGCCGTACCGCTGATCCTGCTCGGCCTGCTGCTCGTCCGGATGGCCCGCACCGGCCAGCAGGTCCCCCGCTACGTCGCCGTGACCCTGACGGCGTGGGTGCTCCTCAGCGGCTGGATCCTCGTACCCTCCGGCTTCCCCCTCGGCCTGGTCCCCGCCGTCCTGCTGCTCCTCGCGCACCGCGCACGCCCGGCAACGGCATAGGTGCACGCACCACGAAACGGCCTGGTCCGCCCCTTTCCGATCATGTACGTTCCCCGTCACGCGCCACGGAGGGGCCGCGCCAAAAGAACGCCCCTGATCGGAAAGGCACCACGCCCGTGAAATACCGCGTCATCGGCACGGCCGCCGAAACCCGCCGCGAAGTCAGCGTGCTGAGCCTCGGCACGATGACCTTCGGCACCACCGTCGACGAGGCCGCCTCGTACGCGATACTCGACCGCTTCGCGGAAGCGGGCGGCACCTTCATCGACACCTCCAACAACTACGCGTTCTGGGTCAACGGGACCCAGGGCGGCGAGAGCGAGGAGCTGATCGGCCGCTGGCTGCGCAGCCGCGGCATCGGCGACGAGATCACCATCGCCACGAAGCTCGGCGCCCGCCCCAACCAGCCCACCAGCGGCTTCAGCCTCGACATCGAGGGCCTGTCCCCCAAGGTGATCCGCGAGTCCGCGGAGCGCAGCCGCGAGCGCCTGGGCGTCGAGCGCATCCACCTCCTCTACGCGCACGTCATGGACGAGCACACCCCACTGGAGGAGACCGTCCGGGGCTTCGCCGAAGTCGTCGCGGACGGCACCGCCGGCCTGCTCGGCGCCAGCAACCACTGGGCCTGGCGCGTGGAGCGCGCCCGTACGCTGGCCGCCGCGGCCGGCGTACCGGGCTACGAGGTGCTCCAGCACCACCACAGCTACCTGCGCCAGCGCACGGACCTCCCCAGCCTGCGCTCACCCGACGGCAACCAGGGCCTGGTCAGCGGCGACCTGCTCAGCTACCTCCGCGACAACCCGGCCCTCACGCAGGTCGCGTACTCCCCGCTGATCGCCGGCGCCTACGTCCGCGAGGACAAGCCGCTGGGCCCGGGCTTCGAGCACGCGGGCACCGAGCCCCGCCTGCGGGCGGTCCGCGAGGTGGCCGCCGAGACCGGCGCCACGGTCAACCAGGTGGTCCTGTCCTGGCTGATGGGCGGCGACATCCCGGTACTCCCCCTGGTCGGCGCCTCCTCGGTGGCCCAATTGGAGGAGAACCTGGGCGCGGTGGACCTGGACCTGACCCCGGACCAGCGCGCGAAGCTCGACGCGGCGCACTGACGCACGGTCTGCGGCCGGCCGATGGATCGCCGCGTGGTGTGACGGTGTGTCTGCCGCCCGCGCCGGGCCGCTGTGGCTTGATCGACGGGTGGTCCCGCGCAGGGGCCGGCCCATCGACCGACGTCCGTGCGCGCCCGGGGCGGGTGCCGCGGCCCTGTCCAGGAGTCCACATCGTGACATCGACCCCACAGCATGCGGCATTCCGACGACGCCGTGCCGGAGCCCTCTCCGGACACCCGCGGCGCGTGGCCCGACGGGTCGCCCTCCTGCTCGCCACGGCAGCGCTGCCGGCGGCGGCGCTGGTGCTGCCCACGGCGACGCCCGCCCTGGCTGCGCCCGTGACCGAGAACTTCACCGCGGGCGCCAACCAGCCGTTCACCGTCCCGGCCGGCGTCACCCAACTGAGCATCACCGCCACCGGCGAGGCGGGTCAGAACGGCACTGACGGCGGACAGGGCGGGATCGGCGCCACCGTCTCCGGCACCTTCACCGTGGTGCCCGGCACCACCTACTACGTCAACGTCGACACGGGCGGGGGTTCCGGCAGCGGTACGCCGCCCGGCGGGACCGGCGGTGGTGCCAGTGACGTCCGCACCTGCAGCTCGGCGACCGTCGGCTGCGACCTGACCGGCATTGTCGGCACCGACCCCCGCATCATCGTCGCCGGCGGCGGCGGAGGCGGCGGCTCCGGCGCCGACTCCGGGCTCTTCTCCGTCCCCCAGGCCACCGGCGGCGACGCGGGCGACACCGGGGAGCCCGGCGGCGAGCGCCCGAGCGGCGGCGGCGGGGGTGGCGGCGGAACCCAGACCACCGGCGGCGCGGGCGGAGCCGTCTGCGCCTCCCCCGGCGCTTCAGCCGGCACCGACGGCACGGCCGGTCAGGGCGGCGCGGGCGGTGACGCGTACGGCGGCGGCTCCGGCGGCGCCGGCTGGTTCGGCGGCGGAGGCGGCGCGGGCTGCGTCGCGATCGGCGGCGACGGCACCTTCGGGCCCGGCGGTGGCGGCGGCGGTTCGAACCTCGTCCCGCCGAGCGGCGCCTCCGGCCCGGCCATCGGGCCGGCGCAGGTGTCCATCAGTTACGAGCTGCCCCCCATGGACTGCACCGCCACTCCCACCATCATGGGCACCTCCCGCGCCGACAACATCACCGGCACCCCCGGCGACGACGTGATCTTCGCACTCGGCGGGAACGACGTCGTCGACGGCGCCGGGGGCAACGACGTCATCTGCGGCGGCGCGGGCAACGACACGCTCAGCGGTGGCACCGGCAATGACCACATCGAAGGCGGCAACAACAACGACACCCTCAACGGGAACGACAACGACGACACCCTCATCGGCGACGGCGGCAACGACACCCTCAACGGCAACACCGGCAACGACACCCTCCAGGGCAGCGCCGGCAACGACACCCTCGACGGCGGCCCCGGCACCAACACCAACGACGGCGGCCCCGGAAGGAACATCTGCACCAACCCGGCCGGCGGCGCACCGGGTGCGACGAACTGCCGAGTCTGACGGCCCCTGACCCACCACCGTCCACCGCGGTCCGAGTTGGACCGCCCCCGCAAACACGAAGGTCCCGCCCGATCTCGCGATCGGACGGGACCTTCGGCTCGTCTGATGCCGCCTCGAAACGGACCCCGCAAACGCCGAGATCCCGCCCAGCCTCTCGGCTGAACGGGATCTCGTGACGATTCCTGAGAGCTACTCAAGAACTGTCGTCTGTGGACCTGTGGGGATTTGAACCCCAGACCCCCTCGATGCGAACGAGGTGCGCTACCAGACTGCGCCACAGGCCCTTGCGACGTGTGAAACATTAGCATCCCCGCGCGGGTGCTCCAAAACGCGAATCCCGGAGCGTCCGCGCAGGTCACCGATCACTCGTTCGCGGCACGCGGGCGGTCGTCGCTCTCGTACTGGTCGAACAGCGGTGTGCGGCCCCGGCCCTGGCCTCGGGGGCGCGGCGCGGACTGGGGCTTCGCGTCCGGCTTCGGGTCCGGCTTCGCGGGTTCCGGCTGGGGGTGCGGCTGGGCGCGCAGGCGGGGTTCCGTCGGCTCGGCCGTGCTGGAGCGGGTGGCGCTCCAGGCGTCCGGGATCGCGGGGCCCGTGGCGCGGGGGGCCACCGGGGCCGTCACGTACGTCGGCAGCGGGACCGGGACCGGCTCCCAGCTGTCACCGCGCGCGGGGCCGCGTTCGCGCTCGCGCTGCTGGTCCACCCACTCGGCGTGGTCGGTCTGCTCGACCAGCGCGCGCCGCCCGGCCTCCTGGGGGGAGACCGGTGGCGCGGGGTCCGGGTCGGCGCCGGCCGCCGCGGGGTCGTCGGAGTCGCTGCGGCGCGGGCGGTTCTCCCTCAGGTGGCGCGCGGCCGCCTCGGCGCGGCGGCGGTCCATCGTGAACTCGTAGCGGCGCCGCTCCTGGACCCTCAGGTGCACGATGTACGCGCTGAGGAGCAGGGCGGGCACGGCAGGGGCCCACAGGTAGCGCAGGCCGCCCACCGCGGCGACGACCGCGCCGAGGGTGAAGACGAGGAAGAGGAGCGCGGTGGTGCGCCGGCGGCGCGCGAGGACCTGGAGGCGCTGTTCGCGCCGGGCCCGCTCCGCGCGCTGTTCCCGTTCGGCGGCGGCCGGTCTCGACTCCGCCCTGGTCGGGGGCACGACGAAGGCCCGGGCGTCGGCTTCCACGGAATCAACCGTTTCCGTCACCGCGTCCGGGTCCGCGTGGGGCTGGGGCTCCGCCTCCTCGGCACCGCGCTCACGCAGCCCCTTGGCGTAACGGCGCTCCATTCCCGCCCGGCCCGAAAGCAGCCGAATGGCAGTGGAGAAGCGTTCCGTCGGACGGGCTTCGTTCAGCTCGTCCTGCCTCCGGAGCCACATGGGCACCAAGTAGGCGGCCCAGGCCCCGACAATGACTGCGTAGATGAGGCCGCTGCTGCTCACACCTCACACCGTAGAGGGGCGCGGCCGACGGGATCGGCCAATTGGGCCGGTGTGTCGCGCGATCTCGCTGATATCACGGACTTTTTTTGTGATTCTTCCGATCGGGTTATCTGCGCATCGGCTAAATCGAACGGATAATCGATTATTTATTTCGGCGGGGACGGCGGGGACTCCGACTGCCGGGCCCGGTGCCAGCGCCGCAGCAGCCCCTCCGGAACCTCCTCCGCCGTGATCGCGTAGACGAGGTGGTCGCGCCAGGCCCCGTCGATGTGCAGGTAGCGCGGACGCAGCCCCTCCTCGCGCAGGCCCAGCTTCTCCACGACCCGCCGGCTCGGCCCGTTCTCGGGGCGGATGCACACCTCGATGCGGTGCAGTCCGACCTTCCCGAAGCAGTGGTCCACCGCGAGCGCCACCGCCGTCGGCATCACGCCGCGGCCGGCCACGTCGCGGTCCACCCAGTAGCCGACGTGGGCCGCGCACATCGAGCCCCAGGTGATCCCGGCGACCGTGAGCTGGCCGACCAGCCTGCCCTGGTACTCGATGACGAAGGGCAGCATCCGGCCCGCGTTCGCCTCCGCCCGCAGGTGGCGCACCATCTGGCGGTACGTCGGCCGCTGGATCACCGGCCCCCACGGGGCGGGCGGCGGAATGGTGGCCTCCCACGGGCGCAGCCAGTCGCGATTGCGGCGGTTGACCTCGCGCCACGCCTTCTGGTCCCGCAGTTTTATCGGCCGGAGCGTGACGTCGCCATCCTTCAGGACCACCGGCCAGGTGGGGCCGTTCAGCTCGTGCTCCCGGAGGGTTGTGCCGGTCTGGGGTGGTCGCCGCCGCGGATCTGGTCCACGGCGTGCGGGATGAGGCGGGCGAGGACGGCGAGGCCGTCGCGGACTCCGCCCGTCGAGCCCGGGAGGTTCACGATCAGGGTGTGCCCGGCGACGCCCGCCAGGCCCCGGGACAGGGCCGCCGTGGGCACCTTCGCCAGTCCTTCGGCGCGGATGGCCTGCGGGATGCCCGGGATCTCGTAGTCCAGCACCCGCGCGGTGGCGTCGGGGGTGCGGTCGGTGGGCGAGATGCCGGTGCCGCCGGTGGTCAGGATGACGTCGTAGCCCGCGGCCACGCCCTCGCGCAGCGCCTGCTCGACGGGATCGCCGTCCGGGACGACCCGCGGGCCGTCCACCGTGAAGCCGAGCTTCTCCAGCGCCTCGGCGAGCAGCGGGCCGCCCTTGTCGGCGTACACGCCCTGCGAGGCCCGGTTGGAGGCCGTGACGACCAGGGCCCGGCCGGCCGCGGCCGGGGGCGCCGCGGGCTCGGGGGCCGGCGCCGGGTGGCTGTGGCTGTGGACCTCGCCGCCGCGCGGGGGGTTCACGAGCGCGTCCAGTCGCCGGACTTGCCGCCGGTCTTCTCCTCCACCCGGACGTCCGTGATGACGGCTCCCTTGTCGACGGCCTTCACCATGTCGATCACGGTGAGCCCGGCGACCGCGACGGCCGTCAGCGCCTCCATCTCGACGCCCGTGCGGTCGGTCGTCTTGACGGTGGCGAGGATCTCGACGGCGTCGTCCGCGACCTTCAGGTCGAGCTTGACGCCCGAGACGGCCAGCGGGTGGCAGAGCGGGATCAGGTCGGGGGTCTTCTTCGCTCCCATGATCCCGGCGATCCGCGCCGTCGCGAGGGCGTCGCCCTTGGGAACGCCCTCGCCGCGCAGCAGCTCGATCACCCGGGGGGAGACGAGTACCCGTCCGCTGGCGCGGGCCGTCCGGGTGGTGACGTCCTTCTCGGAGACGTCCACCATCCGGGCCGCGCCGGCCTCGTCGATGTGGGTCAGCCTGCTCTGGGTACTCATTGCTGTGCCGCTCCGCTCTGGGCCCGCGCGGGGCCTGTGTGGTGCGACACACGCTACCCGCACCGACCCGGGTTCAGCCGAGCAGGACCACTTCCAGCTCAGTGCCCGGCTCCACCGAGGTGACGTCCTCCGGTACGACCATCAGCGAGTCGGCGTGGGCCAGCGCGGCGATCAGGTGCGAGCCGGATCCGCCGACCGGGCTGACCGTGCCGCTCTCCGCGTCGTACTTGCCGCGCAGGAACTGGCGGCGGCCGGCCGGGGAGCCGAGCGCCTTGTCGGCCTTCAGCACCGCCCGCACGCTGGGCCGGCGCACCTCGGACTCGGGCAGGCCCATGAGCGCCCGGATGGCGGGGCGCACGAACAGCTCGAAGGAGACGTACGAGGACACCGGGTTGCCGGGCAGGGCCAGCAGCGGGGTGTGGTCCGGGCCGATGGTGCCGAAGCCCTGCGGCTTGCCGGGCTGCATGGCGAGCTTGCGGAAGTCCATGCGGCCGCCGTCCACGTCCGCGCCCTCCCCGTCGCCGTCGGACTGCCCGACCGAGGACAGCGCCTCCTTGACGACGTCGTACGCGCCGACGCTGACCCCGCCCGTGGTGACGAGCAGGTCGGCCCGGATCAGCTGGTCCTCGATGGTGGAGCGCAGGGTGTCGGCGTCGTCCGCGACGGCCCCGACCCGGTAGGCGATGGCTCCGGCGTCCCGCGCGGCGGCGGCCAGCGCGAAGCTGTTGGAGTCGTAGATCGTCCCGGCGGCCAGCGCCTCGCCCGGCTGCACCAGCTCGCTGCCGGTGGACAGCACGACCACGCGCGGGCGCGGCCGCACCCGGACGGTGCCGCGCCCGATGGCGGCGAGCAGGGCGATCTGCGGCGGGCCGAGGACGGTGCCCGCGGCCAGCGCGAGGTCCCCGGCCTGTACGTCGCTGCCGCGCGAGCGGACGTGCGCCCGCGCCTCTGCCGCCCGGTGCACCCGCACCTCGCCGGCCGCGCCCTCGGGGGCCGCGCTGGCCGGGGTCATCCCGGAAGCCGCGCCGCCGCCCGTGCCGCCGTCGGTCCACTCGACCGGCACGACGGCTTCCGCACCGGGCGGGAGCGGGGCGCCGGTCATGATGCGGGCGGCCTCGCCGGGGCCGACGGCGGGCAGCTCACCGCTGCCCGCCGCGACGTCCCCGACGACCGTCAGCACCGCGGGGAACTCCTCGCTCGCACCCTGGACGTCGGCCACCCGGACGGCGTACCCGTCCATGGAGCTGTTGTCGAAGGGCGGGAGGGCGACGGGCACCGTGACGTCCTCGACCAGGACACAGCCCTGGGCGTCCAGCAGCTGGAGCTCGATGGGCTCCAGCGGTCGGACGGCGGCGAGGACGTCCGCGAGGTGCTCGTCCACGGACCACAGACGGTGGCCGGTCTCCTGCGGTGCGGAACTGCTCAAGGCGTTACATCTCCTCCGTCACGTAACGGTGAAGCCAGGTGCGGAACTCCGGGCCCAGGTCCTCGCGCTCGCACGCGAGGCGGACGATGGCCCGCAGGTAGTCGCCGCGGTCCCCGGTGTCGTAACGACGGCCCCGGAAGACCACGCCGTGCACCGGACCGCCGACGGTCTCGTCGGCGGCCAGCTTCTGCAGGGCGTCGGTGAGCTGGATCTCCCCACCACGGCCCGGCTCGGTCTCCCGCAGTATGTCGAAGATCGCGGGGTTGAGGACGTAGCGTCCAATAACGGCGTAGTTGCTGGGGGCATCGGCCGGGTCCGGCTTCTCGACGAGTCCGGTGATCCGGACCACGTCCTCCTCGTCGGTGGCCTCGACGGCGGCGCAGCCGTAGAGGTGGACGTTGGCCGGGTCCACCTCCATGAGCGCGATGACGGTGCCGCCGGTGCGGGCGTAGATGTCGGCCATCTGACGCAGGAGCGGGTCGCGCGGGTCGATGAGGTCGTCGCCGAGGAGGACGGCGAAGGGCTCGCGGCCGACGTGCGGCTCGGCGCACAGCACGGCGTGGCCCAGGCCCCGCGGGTCGCCCTGGCGGACGTAGTGCATGGTGGCGAGGTCGCTGGACTCCTGGACCTTCTTCAGCCGGTCGTCGTCGCCCTTGGCGATGAGGGCCGACTCCAGCTCGTAGTTCCGGTCGAAGTGGTCTTCCAGGGCACGCTTGTTACGCCCTGTGATCATGAGGACGTCATCGAGGCCGGCGCCGACGGCCTCCTCGACCACGTACTGGATGGCCGGCTTGTCCACAACCGGGAGCATTTCCTTCGGGGTCGCCTTGGTCGCCGGAAGGAAGCGGGTACCGAGGCCCGCGGCCGGGATCACGGCCTTCTTGATCACGGGGTGCAACATAGTCATGCCCCGAACGATAGTGGGTCCTACCGAACGCCCGACTAGATCGCGGTAGGAACATCCGGTTATGTCCCCATTCCCAAGGAAATTCAGTTTCGCTGTGAATGTGAACCCGCACGCCGCCCCGACCAAGGCCGAACTGCGCCGGGAACTGCTCGCCGCCCGCCGCGCCTTGTCCCCCGACGCATGCCGCGCGGCGGCCGCCGCGCTCGCCGTGCGGGCCCCTGAACTGCCCGAACTCGCCGGCGCCCGCACCGTGGCCGCGTACGTCTCCGTCGGCACCGAACCCGGCACCCGCGAGCTCCTCGACGCGCTGCGCGCGGCAGGCAAGCGGGTGCTGCTGCCCCTGCTGCTGCCCGACAACGATCTCGACTGGGCGGCCTACGAGGGCCCGGCGAGCCTCGCCGAGGCCGCGCACCCGGGGAAGATGCGGCTGCTGGAGCCGACCGGCCCGGCGCTCGGGCCGGACGCGGTGACCGGCGCCGACGCCGTGCTGCTGCCCGGGCTCGCGGTGGACGGCCGCGGCATGCGGCTCGGCCGCGGCGGGGGCTCGTACGACCGGGTGCTGGCGCGGCTGGAACGCGCGGGGGCGCATCCGGCGCTGGTGGTGCTCCTCTACGACGACGAGGTGGTCGCGCGGGTCCCGGAGGAACCGCACGACCACCCCGTGCAGGCGGTGGCCACCCCTTCCGGGGTGCTCCGCTTCGTCTAGCGGGAGGCGCTAGGGCTTGAGGGTCAGCGTCTCGACCGTCGCCTTGTCGACGGCCTCCTTGCCGAAGGGCCACTCCAGCAGCTCGCCCTTGGCCCACATCGTCGTCTGGTCGGTGTAGTTGGAGTGGTAGGTGTGCCCCGAGGCGCCCGTCAGGTTGATCCAGCGGGACTTGTCGAGGTCGTTGAGGTTCACGACCATCCGCATCGACGGCACCCAGGTGACCCCGTACCCGCTGGAGGCGTTCCAGCCGGTCGCGTTGACGGTGGCCTCGCCGCCGCCCAGGTTCCAGGGGCCGCGGTTGAGGAGCCACTGCATGAAGCCGGGGCCCTCGGTGCCGATCGTCTGGTTCTTCAAGGTCAGCTGGTGCAGCCGGCCCCAGCTCCAAGTGGACTGGTCCTTGCCGAGCTTGGCGGTCAGCTCCCAGCGGGCGTCCTCCATGGCCCGCGCGAACAGCTCGTCGCGGGTGGTGGTCGCCGGGACGGTGAGGTTCTTCTTGGGCGCGGCCCACCAGGGCGACTTCTCGTCCTTGACGAGGCGGCGGACCACCTCGAACCAGCGGTCGCCACCGTCCGGCTGCGCCGAGTCGCTGCCGCGCATGCCGCATTCGCGGACCACTTCGGCCAGGTCGTCGTTGGGACCGCTCGTCTGGTCGTGGACGTTCATGCAGCTGCCCTCGATGCGCAGCTCCTTCGGCATCTTGTCGCCGAAGGCCAGCTTGAGGATGTTGCGCCAGACCGCGTTGAAGTAGGCCGCGGCCGCCGAGTCGGGCTCCTGGGTGTAGTTCCAGCCCTCGAGCAGCTTCTGCGCGGAGCGCACGTCCGGGTCCTTGACCTCGATCTTGGCGAGCATCGGGGTCAGCAGCGCGGCGATCTCGCTGCTGTTGTCCATCTGCATGGCGCGCATGTCGTCGGTCGAGATCTTGCCGCTGTCCTTGATCTTCGCCTCGATGAGGTCGTTGATCCGCTGGCTGCGGGCGCCGTAGCCCCAGTCGGTGGTCAGCAGGTTCGGGTACTTGCCGGCGCCGGTGCCGCCCTCCGCGACCGCCTGGTTGGCGGTGACGATGAAGCCGCGCGAGGGGTTGTAGTCCCAGGGCAGTTCGTTCTGCGGGATCCAGCCGGTGGCGCCGCCCGCGGTGCCCTTCCAGGCGTACTTGGAGTCCCAGCCGGGGGCGGGCATCCGGCCGTCGCCGGAGCCGCGCACGGGGATCCGGCCCGGGGCCTGGTAGCCGATGTTGCCGGTGGCGCCCTTGTTGTCGGCGTAGATCAGGTTCTGGGAGGGGACCTCGAAGTCGGCGGCCGCCTTGCGGAAGTCGTCGAAGGTCTTGGCCCGGTCGAGCTTGAAGACCGCGTCCATGGACTTGCCCGGGTCGAGGGCGGTCCAGCGCAGGGCCACGGCGTAGCCGGGGCCGCGGTCGGGGGCCGAGGAGGCGACGGGGGCGCGGGCGCCGACCGTACCGAGCTCGTCGCTGCGGTCGGAGATCAGCGGGCCGTTGTTGGTGGTGCGGACGGTGATCTTCTTGCTCTTCTCGCCCGCGATCTTGATCTCTTCTTCGCGGGTGGTGAAGGGGAGCACCTTGTTGTCGTAGACGTAGCCCTCGGGCTTGACCTGCTCCAGGTAGAGGTCGGTGACGTCGGCGCCGAGGTTGGTCATGCCCCAGGCGATGTCGGCGTTGTGGCCGATGACCACGCCGGGCATGCCGGAGAAGGTGTAGCCGGCCACGTCGTACTGGCACTGGGCCGAGGCCGTGCGGCAGTGCAGGCCCATCTGGTACCAGACCGAGGGCAGCTGCGGGGAGAGGTGCGGGTCGTTCGCGAGCAGCGGCTTGCCGGTGGTGGTGTAGCGGCCGGAGACGACCCAGGAGTTCGAGCCGATGCCGCTGCCGTTGGGGCCGAGGATCGCGGGGATCTGGTCCAGGGTCTTGGCGAGCGAGGTCATCTGGGTGTGCAGGCCGACGGTCGCGCCCTGGGCGGTGGCGTTGCCGGCGAGGCCGGTGCCGGCGCCCGTGCCGGTGCCGGTGCCGGTGCTCACGTTCGCGCCGGTGCCCGTGCCCGTACCGGTGCCGGTGCCCGTGGTGCCCTGCGGCGCGTACTTGCCGCCCTCGACCTTGCCGCCCTCGACGATCGGCCGGTTCCGGTCGAAGGGGTACGGCGGGTACAGCTCGTCGATCTGCGCCTGCGAGAGCGTGCTCGACATCAGCGCGCGGTCGATCTCGTCCTGCATGTTGCTGCGCAGGTCCCAGGCCATCGCCTTGAGCCAGGCCACCGAGTCCACCGGCGACCACTGCTCGGGCTGGTAGCCGTCGCTGAGCTTGAGGGCCGCGTGCTCGACGGACAGGTCCTTGCCGGACTTGCCCTTCAGGTACGCGTTGACCCCGTCGGCGTAGGCCTGGAGGTACTTCTTCGTCTCCGGGGAGAGCTTCTTGTCGTACTCCTCCTGCGCGACCTGGCGCCAGCCCAGGGTGCGCAGGAAGGCGTCGGTCTCGACCTGGCCGGAGCCGAACATCTCGGAGAGCCGCCCGGAGGTCATGTGGCGGCGTACGTCCATCTCCCAGAACCGGTCCTGGGCGTGGACGAAGCCCTGCGCGCGGAAGAGGTCGTCGTCGTTGTCGGCGTAGAGCTGGGGGATGCCGTGGGCATCGCGCTTGACGTCGACCGTTCCGGTCAGACCCGGCACCTTGAGGGAGCCGGTCGTCTGGGGGAACGAGGCGCGCACGCCGTCCACAGCCCAGTACGCCCCGTAGCCGAGGCCCGCGAACAGCGCCAGGACCAGGACGAGCACGATCAGACGGGCGCGTCGTCCCTTCTTCTTGACGGGAGGAGCGGTTTCGTTGGCGGGCATCGCTGTCCTTAGAGGGGCAGGGTGGTCCTGGGAGTGCTGGGAGCAACCATAGGCGCAGGACCGGCCCCGTTGATCCGCCAGGGGTGCAGGTGCTCAGGACAGGGGGCGAGCACTCGTTTCACAATGTGGTTGTCACGTAAAGAGAGCGTCAAAGATTAGGTAAGGTAACGAACTACTTGCCGAACCTGCCGCCCGGAGGAGAACCCACCGGCTCCCCCCGCGCGCTTTGAGGAAGGGTCGCCCACTGACTGTCCACACGCTCAATGAGCTTCTGCTGGTCTGCTCGCTCGTGCTGCTCGTCGCCGTCGCGGCGGTACGCATCTCTTCACGCAGCGGCCTCCCCAGCCTGCTCATCTACCTCGGCATAGGCATCGCGATAGGCCAGGACGGCATAGGCAACGTCGTATTCGACAACGCCGAGCTGACCCAGGTCATCGGCTATGCCGCACTCGTCGTGATCCTCGCCGAGGGTGGTCTGGGCACCAAGTGGAAAGAGATCAAGCCGGCCCTGCCGGCCGCGATCGTGCTGTCGCTGGTGGGCGTCGCGGTCAGCGTGAGCGTCACGGCGGCCGGGGCGCACTACCTGGTCGGGCTGGACTGGCGGCAGTCCCTGCTGATCGGCGCGGTCGTCTCCTCGACGGACGCCGCGGCCGTCTTCTCCGTACTGCGCAAGGTCCCGCTCCCCTCGCGGATCACGGGCGTGCTGGAGGCCGAGTCCGGCTTCAACGACGCACCCGTCGTGATCCTGGTCGTGGCCTTCGCGACGGTCGGCCCGGTGGACCCGTGGTACGTCCTGATCGGCAAGATCGCGCTGGAGCTGCTGATCGGCGCCGCGATCGGCCTGACCGTCGGCTTCCTCGGCGCATACGGCCTGCGGCACGTGGCACTGCCCGCCTCGGGCCTCTACCCGATCGCCGTGATGGCCATCGCCGTCGTGGCGTACGCGGCCGGCGCGCTGGCGCACGGCTCCGGCTTCCTCGCCGTCTACCTGGCGGCCATGGTGCTCGGCAACGCGAAGCTGCCGCACTGGCCGGCGACGCGGGGGTTCGCGGACGGGCTCGGCTGGATCGCCCAGATCGGCATGTTCGTCCTGCTCGGCCTGCTGGTCACCCCGCACGAGCTGGCGCAGGACTTCTGGCCCGCCGTGATCATCGGACTGGTGCTCACGATGGTGGCGCGGCCGCTGGAGGTCTTCGTCAGCCTGCTGCCCTTCCGCATTCCCTGGCGGGAGCAGGCCCTGATGTCGTGGGCCGGCCTGCGCGGAGCGGTCCCCATCATCCTGGCGACCATTCCGATGGTGTCCGGGATCGAGGGCAGCGACCGCGTCTTCAACATCGTCTTCGTGCTGGTCGTCGTCTACACCCTGGTGCAGGGGCCGACGCTGCCCTGGCTGGCGCGCAAGCTGCGGCTCGGCGACACCGAGGAGGGCGCCTCCGACCTCGGTATCGAGTCGGCCCCGCTGGAGAAGCTGCGCGGGCACCTGCTCTCCTTCGCGATCCCGCCCGCCTCCCGGATGCACGGCGTCGAGGTGAGCGAGCTGCGGCTGCCGCCCGGGGCTTCCGTCACGCTGGTGGTCCGGGACGCGAAGAGCTTCGTACCGCTGCCGTCGACCGTGCTGCGGCGCGGGGACGAGCTGCTGGTCGTGGCCACGGATCCGGTACGGGACGCGGCCGAGGCGCGGCTGCGGGCGGTGGCCCGGGGCGGCAAGCTCGCGGGGTGGCTGGGAACGGGCAACGGCGCCGGGTCCGCGCGTTAGAGCGGCACTCTAATTCAACATCTTCGATGGATTACGTCCGGATTCGTCCATCTTTCTGCGCTTCCTGAATGCGAAGTTCCAGTTAATCGCAGGTGAAGACACGCCTTGTCGTCGCAATCACAAGGCGTTGCGGCAGACCTCCCTGTATGATGAAGGCACAACACATCGAACCAACTCTGCCTGACGCAGAGCTGGCGCGACCGCAAAGCGGCCGTGGCACCCTCCCGCAGTGGGCGCCCAGGTATCACTCGGTTCTGCGCAAGAGGACAGCTCTCGGGGCTCCCACATGTACGGGTGCGGCCGCTCACAAGGCGAAGCATCGTCCGCAGACGGGGACGCTCTACCAGGCAGCGGAAAGGCAAGGCCGTGACATCCGCGGTCACGACCGACAAGTCCGCCCGCCCCGGCTACGGGCAGCTCCTGCGCACGCCCGGCGCCCTCAATTTCGTACTCACCGGCTTCGCCGCCCGGCAGCCCTTCGCGATGCTCACGGTCAGCATCGTCCTCCTCGTCCAGCACACCACCGGATCCTTCGGCAGCGCCGGCATCGTCGCCGCCGTCACCGGCGTCTCCATGGCGCTCTGCGCCCCGCAGATGGGCAAGCTCGTCGACCGGCTCGGCCAGAGCCGCGTCCTGGTGCCGGTCGTCCTCGCACACGCCGCGTTCGTCGGCGCCGTGACGGCGCTCGCCCTGCTCGGCGCACCGCTGTGGGCGCTCGCGCTCGCCGCGGTCCCCGCCGGCGCCACCGTCCCGCAGGTCGGTCCCATGGTCCGGTCCCGCTGGGCCGCCAAGCTGGAAGGCTCCCCGCTGCTCCAGACCGCGGCCGCGTTCGAGTCCGTCACCGACGAGTTCACCTTCGTGGTGGGCCCGGTGCTGGCGACCTTCCTGTGCACCGCGGTCCACCCGTCGGCCGGCCTCGTCACCGAGGCGACGCTGACCATCGCCGGCGGTCTGCTCTTCGCCGCGCAGCGCGGCACCCAGCCGAAGCCGGTCGCCCGCGCGGCGAACGGCGAGAAGCACGCCTCCGCCCTGTCCTTCACGGGCCTGCGCGTCCTGATCGCGGCCTTCATCGGCATCGGCGCCGTGTTCGGCGGCATGCTGGTCTCGATCGCCGCCTTCTCCGAGGAGATCGGCAACCCGGGCGCCAACGGCCTGCTCTACGGCATCTTCGCGGGCGGCAACATGATCGCCGGCATCGCGATGGGCGCCATCACCTGGAAGATCGGCCCGCGCCGCCGCCTGCTGCTCGGCTACGTCGGCCTCACCGCCGCGGCGTCGGTCCTGTGGGCCGTGCAGTCCGCGGTCCTGCTGGGCGCGCTCGGCCTGATCGTCGGCCTGTGCATCGCCCCGGCGCTGATCACCGGCTTCACGATGGTCGGGCAGCTGGTCCCCGCCGGCGCCCGGACCGAGGCCTTCACCTGGCTGACCGGTTCGATCGCCTTCGGGCAGGCCATCGCCGTGACCCTGGCCGGCCGCCTGTCGGACGCGCACGGGTCCTCGTACGGCTTCCTGGTGCCCGCGGCGGCCACCGTTCTCGCGCTGGCCACCCTGCTGGTGCTGCGCGGGAAGCTGGCCCCGAAGGCCCCGAGCCGGATCGTGAACTCGTCCACTCCGGCCGCCGTCAAGGCGGTCCGGAACGCGGTGGACGAGCGTGGGATGGGTCACCGCGTGCCGGTGACGGTGGACTGATCCGCCGGAATACGTCACCATGGAGCGTCGTTAGCACTCATTGAGTCAGAGTGCCAGGAGGAAATTCGTGCCGACCTACCAGTACCAGTGCACCGAGTGCGGTGAGGGCCTTGAGGCCGTGCAGAAGTTCACCGATGACGCGCTGACCGTGTGCCCGAGCTGCGACGGACGCCTGAAGAAGGTGTTCTCCGCGGTCGGCATCGTCTTCAAGGGCTCCGGTTTCTACCGGAACGACAGCCGTGGCGCCTCGTCGAGCAGCAGCCCTGCTTCCTCGAAGCCCGCGACGGCCTCGTCGGCGTCTTCCACGACGTCCACCGCTGCCGCCGCCCCCGCCGCTTCGTCCTCCTCGACGTCGTCGGGCTCGGGCAGCAGCTCCGGCTCCACCTCGGCCGCCTGAGCCGTCCGACCGCCTTTCCCGAGGCCCCGCAGCCCTTTCCGGGCAGCGGGGCCTCGGGCATGCCCCGGTGGACCCCGTTAGGGTGAGCTCCATGGCGAACGCAGAGATCGGTGTCATCGGCGGCTCGGGCTTCTACTCCTTCCTGGACGACGTCTCCGAGATACAGGTGGACACCCCGTACGGGCCCCCGAGCGACTCCCTCTACCTCGGCGAGCTGGCGGGCCGCACGGTGGCCTTCCTGCCGCGGCACGGGCGCACCCACACCGTTCCGCCGCACAAGATCAACTACCGGGCCAACCTGTGGGCCCTGCGCTCCGTCGGCGTCCGCCAGGTGCTCGGCCCCTGCGCCGTCGGCGGCCTGCGGCCCGAATACGGACCGGGCACGCTCATCGTTCCGGACCAGCTGGTCGACCGTACGAAGTCCCGCGCGCAGACCTTCTTCGACGGCGAGCCGCTGCCCGACGGCAGCGTCCCGAACGTCGTGCACACCACCTTCGCCGACCCGTACTGCCCGGTCGGCCGGTCCGTGGCGCTCGCGGCGGCCCGGGAGCAGGGCTGGGCAGCGGTGGACGGCGGCACCATGGTCGTCATCGAAGGCCCCCGCTTCTCGACGCGCGCCGAGTCGCAGTGGCACGCGGCGGCGGGCTGGTCGGTGGTCGGCATGACGGGCCACCCCGAAGCGGTCCTGGCCCGTGAGCTGGGGCTCTGCTACACGTCGATGGCGCTGGTCACGGACCTGGACGCGGGCGCCGAGACGGGTGAGGGCGTGTCCCACACCGAGGTCCTGAAGGTGTTCGGCGAGAACGTGGGCCGGCTGCGCAAGGTCCTCTTCGACGCGGTGGCGGCCCTTCCTGAGACCGAGTCCCGCGACTGCCTGTGCACCCACGCGCATGACGGCTGGGACCTCGGCATCGAGCTGCCGTAGGGGTTTCGGATTTCGCAGAAGATCCGCGGAGGCTGTCACATTCCGCGCGGCTGACTTGTCTTCCCTGGTGAAGGCCCTGACAAGACCGCCTCACCGGGAGAAGACAGCCATGCCGCGGATCTCGCTCACCCCGCCCCGCACCCTCCTCATGCGCATCGGTACCTGGTACTCGCGCCGCACCTACGGCAAGGTGCTCAACCCCGGCCAGGCCTACGGGCACAACTCGCGCGTGCTGTTCTCGTACGTCCGCCTCGAACAGCAGGCGGCGAAATGGAACGCACTCGACGCCGGACTCAAGCACCTCGCGGTGATGGCCGCGGCGGCCCGCATCAACTGCTCCTGGTGCATGGACTTCGGCTACTGGGAGGGCCGGCAGAAGGGCCTGCCGGCGGAGAAGATCAAGCTGGTCCCGCAGTGGCGGGAGGCCCGCGAGGCCTTCACCGAGCTGGAGCTGCTCGTCATGGAGTACGCCGAGGCCATGACCGAGACCGAGCCGGCGGTCACCGACGAGCTCGCCGCGGAACTGATCGCGCGGCTCGGCGAGGCGGCGTTCGTCGAGCTCACCGCGATGGTCGCCCTGGAGAACTGGCGCTCGCGCGTCAACAGCGCCTTCGGCCTGACCAGCCAGGGCTTCGCGGAGGCGTGCGAGATCGCTCCCGTGTGAGTGACGGGATTATCCACAAGCGGGGGGCTGTCCACAGGGCGGAGCGGGATTCCGCGGGAGGCCGGATCGTGGGGTGTGTCCGGGCGCAGGGTCCGGGCACGACGACCCACTCGGCTTGGCGGTGTTCCTCATGTCCTGTACTTCTTCCACCACTTCTTCGATCGCTTCTTCGACCGCTTCCCCGACCCACTCCCCTTCTACGTGTCCCCCCGCGCGGACGGTCCCGCCGTTCCCCCCGCTGCGCGTGGGGCGGGGCGGCGACCGGCTGCGCCGGATGCTGCGGCGACGGCGGAGGGCCGCCGCGGCCGGGCTGGCCGTGGCGGCGGCGGCCCTGGCGGTGGGCGGGACGGAGGCGCAGGCCTCGCGCGGCTCCGCACCGGCGGAGGTGAAGGCCCCGCCGGCGGCGGTGCGGATGGTGTCGGCGCCCGTGCGCATTGCGGACGCGGCGACGGTGCGGCTGCTGCGGCCCGGGGACCGGGTCGACGTGGTGGCGGCGGAGCGCGCCGGGCCACCCAGGGTGGTGGCGGCGGGCGCTCGGGTTGCCGAAGTGCCGGATCCCGACCAGGGTGTTGGGGACGGTGGGGCACTGGTGGTCCTGTCCGTGCCCCGGGACACCGCACGGGCTCTCGTGGGGGCGGGCTCCGTGGCGCGACTGGCGGTGACGTTGTGCTGATTCACACTTACGGCCAGTCAAGTCACCTCCAGGTGGGGGTCGATTGGACACGCCGGGCCTGGACTGCCGTAGCTTTCGGAACCGTTGGCTCCGTGTTCGGCAGATTCAAAGAAAGGCTCAGTGGTGAGCGAGAAGAAGAAGGAGAGCGTCCTGGCGGGCTTCAAGGCCTTCCTGATGCGCGGCAACGTGGTCGACCTCGCGGTCGCCGTGGTGATCGGCGCCGCGTTCACGAACATCGTGAACTCGGTGGTCAAGGGGCTCATCAGCCCGGTCATCGGCGCGATCGGCACGCAGAGCCTGGACAGCTACAAGACCTGCATCAAGGCCCCGTGCACGGTCGGCGCGAACGGGCAGCCCACGGGCGTGGAGATCCTCTGGGGCTCGGTGCTGAACGCCGCGCTAACCTTCCTGATCACCGCGGCGGTCGTGTACTTCCTGATGGTCCTGCCGATGGCGAAGTACCTCGCCAGGCAGGAGCAGCGCCGCAAGGCCAGGGAAGGCGTCCAGGAAACCATCGAGATCACCGAGCTGGAGGTCCTGAAGGAGATCCGGGACACCCTGGTCGCCCAGCGCGGCCCGAACAACGTCCCCGCGCCGGGGTCGCGCGACGCGTTCTGACCGGTCCGCCGGCTCAGATGTGGTGCGGGGGCTTCTCGTCGAGGAAGCGGGCCAGGTCGGCCGTGCTTCCGCCGGCGGGCGGCCGCTCGCCCCAGCCGCGGTCGGTGTCGTCCGAGGACTGCTGGTCCAGCGGGTCGTCGAAGACCAGCTTGGGCTTGGGCTTCGACTGGGGCTCCGGCCGCGCGGCGGGCTCGGGGTGCGGGTCGGGGGCGGCGGAGGTGCTCATGCCTCCAGGGTACGGCCGCCCCCGGCGCCCGCCCCGCTCAGCTGGGAGCTTCGGCGCCCTTGCGGGCGTAGAACCACCAGCACACCGCCAGGCACGTGGCGTAGAAGCCGATGAAGATCCACAGGGCGTTGGTGACGGCCATCGCCGCGAACATCGCCGGGATGAAGAAGAAGCCGTAGGCGGCGATGGCGGAGGAGAAGCCGGTGACGGCGCCCGCCTCCATCTCGGACTGCTTCAGCGCTGCCGCCTGCGCCTCCGGCCCCCTGCCCTCGGCCTCGCGCATGTGCTGGTCCCGGAAGATCACCGGGATCTGCCGGAAGGTCGAGCCGTTGCCGAGGCCGGAGAAGGCGAAGGCCACCAGGAAGCCGATGAAGAAGGCCCAGAAGCTGCCCTGGTCGCCGCCGGACGGCAGCGCGAAGATCACCACGATCAGCGCCGCGGCCATGCCCACGAACGACAGCATGGTGACCCTGGCGCCGCCCAGCTTGTCGGAGAGCCAGCCTCCCGCCCAGCGTATGATCGCGCCCACGAAGGGGCCGATCCAGGCATAGGTGGTGGCCTGGTAGCCCTGCGCCTCGAAGTTGTTCTTGATCAGCAGGGGCAGGCCGGCGGCGAAGCCGATGAAGGACCCGAAGGTGCCGACGTAGAGCCAGGTCATCAGCCAGTTGTGCTTGCGCTTGAAGATGATCTTCTGCTGGCTGAAGGGGGCCGCGGCCACCTTGAGGTCGTTCATCATGAACCAGGCCAGCAAAGCCATGATCACCAGCAGCGGCACCCACAGGAAGGCGCCGTTCTGCAGCCAGATGTCACTGTTCTTCTTCGCGTCGTGCTGCGGGCCGCCCGCCGGGGCGCCCAGCACGGCGGCGGTGACCACCAGCGGGGCGACCAGCTGGACCACGCTCACGCCGAGGTTGCCGAGCCCGCCGTTGAGGCCGTTGGCGCTGCCCTTCTCCCGCTTGGGGAAGAAGAAGCCGATGTTGGCCATGGAGGAGGCGAAGTTCGCACCGCCGATGCCGCAGACGGCCGCGATCAGCGCCAGCTCCCAGTACGGGGTGCCGGTGTCCTGGAGCGCGAAGCCGAGCCACAGCATCGGCACGACCAGGATCAGCGTGCTGAAGGCGGTGAACTTCCGCTCGCCGAAGATCGGCCCGATGAAGGTGTACAGGATCCGGAAGGTGCCGCCGGTGATCCCGGGGATGGCGGTCAGCCAGAACAGCTGCGACTTGGAGAAGCCGAAGCCGACGTCGTTCAGCTTGACGACGGTGACCGACCAGACCTGCCAGACCACGAAGCCGAGCATCAGCGCGGGGATCGAGATCCAGAGGTTGCGCTGGGCGACCTTGCGCCCGGTGGACTGCCAGAAGCCGTCGTCCTCGGGCCGCCAGTCTCCGATGGTGGCGCCGGGCTTGTAGCTCTCCGCGCGGTGCGAACGCACCGTGGACGGGGTGGGCGTGGGTATCGACATGGTCATCGGTCCTTCGGGTCGAGGAGCCACAGGCCGATCACGACGAGGAAGGACAGGATCAGGAATCCCGCCCCCCACCAGGCCGTTCCGGTGTTGCCCTTCATCCACTCGTTGACGGTCACGGTCAGCGCCCAGAGCTGCCCGATGACCACGGTGAGGGCCAGGGCCAGACGGGCGTTGAGCTTCGAGGACCGCTCCGGCTCCTGTTCGGTGCCGGCTCCCGGGCCGGGGCCCGTGTTGCGGATCCGCGGGTCTCCGTAGCCGCTGGTGGCCCGGATCTGCGGATACCTCTCGTGGACCGGCCGGTTCAGCCGGGGCTGGGCACTGCCCGGGTGGTACTCCGGACGGGGAGGCGGCTGCGCGGCACTCATGTGCGCCTTCTCTCGGTCGCGGCGGCGCGATCCGCTCCCGGACAGCCCAGTCGGAGCGACATCTCGGGGCGGGAATCGCCGAACTGCCGGCAGAGCGCGTCCTTGGCCGGCTCTCCCGACCGTGCGGTGCCGACGGCCCAGACGCTGCCGTCGGCCTCCTCGGTCAGGAAGATCCTGGGGAGCGGGCGCGGTGGCGGGCCCGCGGTCACCTCGCCGGTGCGGGCGTCGAAGACGCCCTCGTGGCAGGGGCAGTACAGCTCCCCGTCGGCGCCCCGGTCTTCGCGCCACAGCACGGCGCAGGCCAGGTGGGTGCAGACGGCGGAGTAGCCGACGAGGGAGCCGTCGGTCAGCCGGACGGCGACGGCCCGGTCCTCGTCGCCGGGGAAGCGGAAGGCCACGGACTGGCCCGGGGCCAGCTCGTCGGTGACCTTCTTGGCCTCGGGCAGCTTCTCGCTGTCGCCGTGCCGGTGCAGGATGCCGGCGGCAACGCCGACACCGCCGACGGCCAGGCCGCCGGAGACGGTGGCGACGATCCGCAGGTAGTCGCGGCGGGTGGTGAGCGAGTCGGCGCTGATCCGGTCGCGCAGCTGCTCGGCGGCGGCATCGCCGTCGGGCTCCGGCCCGGGTGCGGCCGGCTGTTCGGTGAGGCTCATCGGACATCGACTCCATTCACCTCTACGACGGGCAGACCTCCGGGGACGGGCCACTGGACCTTGTCGGCGGGGACGACCATCGCCACACCGGTGCTGACGACCACGTCGCCGAAGGCGAAGGAGTCGGCGACCTGCACGCCGGGGCGCTCGGCCTGGAGCTCTTCGAGGGTTCCGTAGAAGAGGGCGCCGGTGGGGCAGACGGTGGCGCACATGGGGGCCAGCCCGTAGGCGGTGCGGTCGTAGCAGAGGTTGCACTTCATCTGCAGCTTCGCCTGGAGGTCGATCTTCGGGACGCCGAAGGGGCAGGCGTTGACGCAGTTGGCGCAGCCGATGCAGCGGGTGGTGTCGGCCTGCTGGACCACTCCGTCGGCGGTGACCAGGATCGCGTCGGCCGGGCAGACCTCGGCGCAGGGCGCGACCGGGTCCTCGCAGTGCATGCAGACGGTGGGAAGGGAGGCGACGGACATGCCGGGGTCGGTGTAGTCCAGGTGGATCATCGACTTGCCGCGGTGCGAGTCGCATTCGCGGCAGGCGGAGACACAGGCCTGGCAGCCGATGCAGCGACCCGGGTCGATGAAGATCGTGCGGCCCATCATGGCGGGTCAGCTCCTCTCCGCCGTGCCACGGCCCTGCGGGGACGTGGGCGGCAGGGGGTCGGTGCGGGAGACCTGGGTCTCCGGGTAGGCCTCGCGGCCCGGGGCCGTGGGCGGCGGTGGTACCTCGTCGACCTGTTCGGCGGCCTCGATCCGGGCGGCGCAGACCTTGTACTCGGGGATCTTCGAGCGGGGGTCGAGGGCGTCGATGGTCAGGGCGTTCGCGGCCGTCGGTACGGGCCAGTGGTACGGGATGAAGACGGTGTCCGGCCGGATGGCCTCGGTGACCAGGGCCGGGAAGACCTCGCTGCCGCGGCGGGTGACCACCCTGACCGGGTCGCCGTTGCGGAAGCCGTGCGAGGGGTGGACCTCCACCCAGGGGCGCGGGGTCTGTTCGACGAGGGCGCCCAGGCGTCGTGTCTGGTTGCCGGAGAGGAAGTGCGCGACGGTCCGGCCGGTGGTGAGGGAGAGGGGGAACTCCTCGGTGTAGGGGTCCATCGGCTGGTGCCATTCGACGACCTGCATGTGGACCTTCCCGTCGGGGTGGAAGGTCTTGCCGCCTTCGAACAGCCTCGGGGTGCCGGGGTGTTCGGTGGTGGGGCAGGGCCAGACGATGCCGCCGGTCTCCTCCAGGCGTTCGTAGGTGATGCCGTAGTAGTCGTTGACCGTGCCCGCGGAGGCGACGCGGAGTTCCTCGAACACCTCGCGGGAGCCGGCGAAGTCGAACTTGTCCCCGACCCCGAGCCGTCGGGCGAGCTCGCACATCACCCAGGTGTCGGTGCGCACTCCGGCGGGCGGCTCCTGCGCCTTGTTGTGCTTGACGACGCGGGCCTCGGTGTTGGCCATGACGCCCTCGTCCTCGGCCCAGACGGTGACGGGGAAGACCACGTGCGCGTTGGTCGCGGTCTCGGAGAGGAAGAAGTCGAACTGCGCGTGGAATTCGAGGCTGTCGTAGCCCTTCTTGACCGCCCCGTAGTTGGGGAGCGAGACGAAGGGGTTGTTGCAGATGCCGATCAGGCCGCGGATCTCCTGGCGCTGCATCTGCCAGACCATCTCCATCATGGAGGTGCCGGCGGGCGGGAGTTCGGACTCCTCGATGCCCCAGATCCGGCAGATCTGGCGGCGGTGCTCCTCGTTCATGATGGAGCGGCCGCCGGGCAGCAGGTCGGCCTTCTGGCCGTGCTCGCGGCCGCCCTGGCCGTTGCCCTGGCCGGTGATGGTGCCGTAGCCGGCGCCGGGCTTGCCGAGGTTTCCGGTGGCCACGCACAGGTTGATGATGGAGAGGCAGTTCTCGACGCCCTGCGAGTGGTGTTCGACGCCGCGCGCGTGGAAGGCCATGGCTTTGGCGGCACTGCCGAACATCCGGGCCACCTGGACGATCTGTTCCTCGGGGACCCCGCAGATCGCGGCGGAACGGGCGGGCGGGTAGTCCTGGACGGTCTTCTTTACCTCGTCCCAGCCGGTGGTGTGGGCGGCGAGGTATTCCTCGTCGGTCAGGCCCTCGGCGACGACCACGTGCAGGACGGCGTTGAAGAAGGCGGAGTCGGTGCCGGGCTTGAGGGCGACGTGGACGTCCGCGGTGCGGGCGATGGCCGTCTCCCGCGGGTCGACCACGATCAGCGAGGCGCCGCGGTCGCGGGCGCCCCACACGTACTGGGTCATCACCGGGAAGCACTCCCCCACGTTCGACCCGGCGATCAGCAGGCAGTCGGTGAGGAGGATGTCGGAGAAGGGGTTGGCGGCCCGGTCGATGCCGAAGGACAGCTTGTTGGCGCCGGCGGCGCTGACCATGCACAGGCGGCCGTTGTAGTCGACGTGCCGGGTCTTGAGGGCGACCCGGCCGAACTTGCCGACCAGGTAGGTCTTCTCGGAGTAGAGGCTGGCGCCGCCGAGCAGGCCGAAGGCGTCGTTGCCGTGGGCGCCCTGGATACGGCGGATCTCGGAGACGGTGAAGTCGAGGGCCTCCTCCCAGGAGGCCTCTCTGAACTCCTCGTCGCGGGAGCGGCGGAGCAGCGGGCTCGTCAGCCGGTCGGGGTGGTTGACCTGCTGGTAGGCGTTGATGCCCTTGGGGCACAGCCGCATCCGGTTGATGTCGTGGTTGCGGGGCTCGACGCCGAAGACCTTCCCGCCCCGGTCCACGCGCAGGTACATCCCGCACTGCACGCCGCAGAAGCAGCAGTGGGTGGGGACGAGGGTCTCGCCGTTCTGGTCGGCGTGCCACTTGTCGGCGGGGATGCCCCCCGCGTCGCGGAAGTTGCGGGTGCCGGGCGGCGCGATGGACGGGTCGATGGGCAGCGTGGCCCTCTGGGCGGGGTCCGTCGCGGTCACTTGAAGCCTTTCTTGACGTGGTTCAGGTAGGCGCTGCCGCGCAGGACCCGCTTGCAGCGCGGGCAGTATTCGACGAAGGCGTTGAAGTCGAGATTCAGGTCCTGCATGGTGCCGCGCAGGTTCTCCACGTACGGGGTGGTGTCGATGGGCTCCCCGCAGCGCTTGCAGGCGAAGACCTGCTCGTCCTGGCGGGCCGTGTACTTGAACAGCTGCATGCCGACGGCGGCGGGGCGCTGGACGATGTGGAAGAACTTTCCGAACGGGATGTAGATGAGGGTGAACACCACCGACACCATGTGCAGGATGGCCAGGAACTCGTAGCCGCCGCCGTGCAGGAAGATCGACGAGAAGGTCAGCAGCAGCCCGGTCACGGAGATCACGATCAGGCAGATCAGCGGCAGCAGGTCGTAGGCGAAGCGCTGGCCGGTGATGGCCCCGCGGTCCTTCATCCGGCGCCACAGGAAGTAGGAGGCGCCGGGGATGACGAGGACCGCGGCGATGTCCAGGCCGTGGAACATCAGCCAGCCCAGAACGTTCAGCGAGTCGAAGCCGAGGACCTTGAAGCCCCAGATCCGCATTTCGTAGCCCGGTCCGGAGCCGCTGCCGGAGGTGAAGGTGAACCAGCCCCAGGTCAGCGGGAAGGTGATGAGCGCGGCCAGGATGCAGCCCCAGAAGATGAGCTGGTGGGCGGCCCAGCGGGCGCGTGAGCGGGCGCCGAGGAACTTCTGGAAGCCGAGGTAGGTGGCGATCATCTTCGGCAGTGCCGTGGGCGCCTTGCGGAAGTTCTCGGCCGAGAAGAAGCTGCCGAACCCCTTCTTGAAGAGGCGCCGCGCGCCGGGCGCGGAAACCCACACGGTGTAGCGGTAGGCCACGCCGAAGGCGAGGAACACGGTGGCGACGGCGTACGGCAGCAGCGCCGAGTCGAAGTCGCGCAGGAAGCGGCTGCCCAGCACGATCGCGGCGATGAGCAGCAGCGAGACGACGATGCCGGCCAGGGTGGCCCGTGCGGTGACGGGTTTCCGGGCCGGCGGTGGGCTCTGGGGCGCCTCGGCTGGTGGCGGGGCTTCGTCGAGGACTTCGGTGGGCTCGGACACAGCACCACGCTAAGTGGTCTGTACCGTTTCAGCCCGTTATGCCGTACTGATGATTAGGCCGAACGGGTCAGACTGCGGTCAGCCCCTGCGCCGCGAAGACCGCCTTGGCCTCGGCCACCTGCTCGGGCGTGGGCGACGGGGTGTCGTGCAGGGTGAAGTTCATGTCCAGGGCCTGCCAC
The DNA here is from genome assembly GCF_040684275.1 of Streptomyces sp. NPDC091371. NCBI lineage: Bacteria > Bacillati > Actinomycetota > Actinomycetes > Kitasatosporales > Streptomycetaceae > Streptomyces > Streptomyces sp. NPDC091371. The sequence continues at coordinate 132,158 of NZ_JBFBFP010000009.1, read as the reverse complement.
TTGCTCTCCCCCAGCTTGTGGAAGGGCAGGACGTCGACCCGCGAGATGTTGCCGAGGGTGCCGGCGAAGGCGGCGACGCCCTCGATGTTCTCGCGCGCGTCGGTGAGCCCGGGCACCAGCACGAAGCGCAGGTGCACCTCCTTGCCGAGGTCCGCGAGGCGGCGGGCGAACTCCAGGGTGGGCTCCAGCGCCCGGCCGGTCACCTTCTTGTACGTCTCCCGGTCCCAGGACTTGATGTCGAGCAGGACCAGGTCCGCGTCGCGCAGCAGCGCGTCGGTGGCGCGGGCGCCCAGGAAGCCCGAGGTGTCCAGGGCGGTGTGCAGGCCGAGGTCGTTCTTCATCCGGTGCAGCAGCTCGCCCGCGAAGACGGGCTGGAGCAGCGGCTCGCCGCCGGAGATGGTGGCTCCGCCGCCCGAGGCGGAGATGAACCGCGTGTACTTGCGGGCCTCGGCGATGACGTCGTCGGCGGAGGTGCGCTTGCCGTTGCGCATCTTCATGGTGTCGGGGTTGTGGCAGTACAGACAGGTCAGCGGGCAGCCGGACAGGAAGGTCACGAACCGGGTCCCGGGGCCGTCCACCCCGGTGGAGAGGTCCCAGGAGTGCACGGAGCCCTCGCTCGGCCGCTGGGTCGCGGCAGCGGCCGGGGTCTGCCCGGCGCTGACGGCGACGGCCGCGGCGGGTCCGACGGGGATGCTCGTACCGAAGAGGACGGTCATGGCAGGTGCTCCAGACGTGATCCGGTGTCCGATGGAGTCGCGCGGTCCCGGGGCCGGGGTGAGGGCCCGGCCCCGGGCCGCGCGGTCTGGGCGGCTCCTCTCAGAGCGAGCCGTGGAAGGTGCGGTTCAGCACGTCGAGCTGCTGGTCCCGCGTGAGGCGGACGAAGTTCACCGCGTAGCCGCTGACGCGGATGGTCAGCTGCGGGTAGTTCTCCGGGTGCTCCATGGCGTCCATGAGCGTGTCGCGGCCCAGCACGTTCACGTTCATGTGGAAGCCGTCGACCGCCATGTAGCCGTCGAGCACGCCCGCCAGGTTCTTGATCCGCTCCTCGGGGGTGCGGCCCAGGCCGTCGGGGGTGACGGTGTTGGTCAGCGAGATGCCGTCCTCCGCGTCCTCGTACGGGAGCTTGGCGACCGACAGGGCCGAGGTGACGTAGCCGTGGGTGTCGCGGCCGTTCATCGGGTTGGCGCCCGGGGAGAACGGCTCGCCGGCGCGGCGTCCGTCCGGCGTGTTGCCGGTCTTCTTGCCGTAGACCACGTTCGAGGTGATCGTCAGCACCGACTGGGTGTGCTCGGCGTCGCGGTAGGTCGGGTGCTTGCGCACCTTCTTCATGAACTCCTCGACGAGCCAGACGGCGATGCCGTCGACGCGGTCGTCGTTGTTGCCGTAGGCCGGGTAGTCGCCCTCGATGGTGTAATCGGTGGCGAGCCCGGTCTCGTCGCGCACGACGCTGACCTTGGCGTGCTTGATGGCGGACAGTGAGTCGGCGGCGACCGAGAGGCCGGCGATGCCGCAGGCCATGGTGCGGCGCACGTCGCGGTCGTGGAGCGCCATCTCGATGCGCTCGTAGGCGTACTTGTCGTGCATGTAGTGGATGACGTTCAGGGCGTGGACGTAGGTGCCGGCGAGCCATTCCATCTGCTCGTCGAACTTGGCCAGGACCTCGTCGTAGTCCAGCACCTCGGCGGTGACGGCACCGGTGGACGGGCCGACCTGGACGCCCGACTTCTCGTCGCGGCCGCCGTTGATCGCGTAGAGCAGGGTCTTGGCGAGGTTCACGCGGGCGCCGAAGAACTGCATCTGCTTGCCGACCGGCATCGCCGAGACGCAGCACGCGATGGCCGTGTCGTCGCCGAAGCGCGGACGCATCAGCTCGTCGGACTCGTACTGGACCGAGGAGGTGTCGATCGAGACGCGGGCGCAGAACTCCTTGAAGCCCTGCGGCAGCTGCGGCGACCAGAAGACCGTCATGTTCGGCTCGGGGGCCGGGCCGAGGTTGTAGAGGGTCTGGAGGTAGCGGAAGGAGGACCTGGTGACCAGCGGGCGGCCGTCCTCGCCCATGCCGGCGATCGACTCGGTGACCCAGGTCGGGTCGCCGGAGAACAGCTCGTCGTACTCCGGCGTGCGCAGGAAGCGGACGATGCGGAGCTTGATGATGAAGTCGTCGACGAGCTCCTGGGCCTGCTCCTCGGTGAGCCGGCCGGCCTCGATGTCGCGCTGGAGGTAGACGTCGATGAAGGTGGAGGTGCGGCCGAGCGACATGGCCGCGCCGTTCTGCTCCTTCACGGCGGCCAGGTAGGCGAAGTACAGCCACTGGATGGCCTCGCGGCCGGTGGTGGCCGGGCCGGAGATGTCGTGGCCGTAGGAGGCGGCCATCGCCTTGAGCTCGGCGAGCGCGCGGATCTGCTCGGAGAGCTCCTCGCGCAGGCGGATCGTCTCCTCCAGCGAACGGTTGCCGGCCGGGAGGGAGTTCAGCTCCTCCTTCTCCTCCTTCTTGAAGGAGATGAGGCGGTCGACGCCGTAGAGGGCCACGCGGCGGTAGTCGCCGATGATGCGGCCGCGGCCGTAGGCGTCCGGCAGACCGGTCACGATGCCGGCCTTGCGGGCGGCGCGGATGTCGGGGGTGTAGGCGTCGAAGACACCGGCGTTGTGGGTCTTGCGGTACTCCGTGAAGACCTTCTCCAGCTCCGCGGAGACCGGGTAGCCGTAGGTCTCCAGGGCGCCGGCGACCATGCGCCAGCCGCCGTACGGCATGATCGCGCGCTTGAGCGGGGCGTCCGTCTGGAGGCCGACGATCAGGTCCTTGTCGCGGTCGATGTAGCCGGGGGCGTGCGCGGTGATCGACGAGGGGATGTCGTGGGCGACGTCGTAGACGCCCTTCTCGCGCTCCTCCGGGAACTTGTCCGTGATGGCCTTCCACACGGCGGTGGTCCGCTCGGTGGGACCGGCGAGGAAGGAGTCGTCGCCCTCGTACGGCGTGTAGTTCTGCTGGATGAAGTCGCGGACGTCGATGGCGTCGCGCCACAGCCCGCCCTTGAAGCCCTCCCAGGCCTCGCCGTTCTTCGTGGTTTCCGCAGGAGTGGCAGTCATCGCCCGCACCTTCCCAGTCGCCTCGTTGCTTGTATCCATTGCACGCCTTTTGATCGATCATTTGCCTCCGCGATGGTCCTGAGCTGGGGCCCGAAGGTCCCGCGATCACCGGCCCCCATCCTCCCCCGCCCTGCCTGACCTGGCATTTCGAGCGGTCCGAAGGTCCATCGTGCGCTTGTGAAAGCTTTCACAAGAATTTTGCGACGATCAGACGATCTGAACCAGAGCGAAGCCTGTGGATACCGCGACGCACGTCGTGACCAGGCCCGGCAGCATGAAGGAGTGGTTGGCGACGAAGCGGCCGACGCGGGTGGTGCCGGTCCGGTCGAAGTTGATCGCGGCGATGAAGGTGCCGTAGGTGGGGAGGAGGAAGTAGCCGTTGACGGCAGGCCACATCGCGATGAGCAGCGGCGCCGGGATACCGAGGGCGAGGCCGAGCGGCATCAGGGCATTGGTGGTGGTGGCCTGGCTGAAGAGCAGAGCGGAGAGGACCAGCAGCATGACCGCGAAGAACCACGGATGGTCCTTGGCGACCCCGCCGAGGGCCCCGGTGATCCGGGCCTCGTTGGCCCCGATGAAGGACAGCCCGAGCCAGGACAAACCGAAGACCCCGATGACCGCGACGAGACCGGACTTGGCCACGTCCGTCCCCGGTATGCGCTTGGCGTCGACCTTGCACAGGAGCAGGATCAGCGCGGCCACGGCCATCATGAGGATCTCGATGGTGGCGGACATGGACAGCGGCCCCTTGGCCGTGTCCGGGCGCAGACCCGGGAAGAGCCCGCTGAGCACGACGGCGACGGTCCCGCCGAGGAAGAGGTACGCCGACCAGCGCGCCCGCGGCCGCAGCGGCGGCGCGGCCTCGGCCGGGGCGGGGGCCTCGATCTCCCCGGCGGCCAGCCGGCGCAGGTACTCGGCGTCCTGGCCGAGCTCCTTGCCGATGCGCGACTGGACGGTGGCGGCCACGAGCACGCCGAGGAGGGTGGCGGGCACGGCGACCGCCATGATCCGGGGCAGGTTCCAGCCGTCGCCGTCGAACATCACGATCATGGCGGCCATGGCGGCGGAGACGGGCGACGCGGTGATACCGAAGGTGGCGGCGATGGAGGAGACGGCGATGGGCCGCTCCGGCCGGACCCCGCCCTCGCGGGCCACGTCGTGGATGACGGGCAGGAGGGGATAGAAGACGTGCGCGGTGCCGGCGCCGAGGGTGAACGCCCAGGAGACCAGCGGCGCGACGTACACGACGCGCCGGGGCTTGCGCCGGATCGCCCGCTCGGCGAGCCCGACGAGGTAGTCGATGCCGCCGGCCGCCTCCATGGCGGAGGCGGCCATGATCACCGCGAGGATGATCAGCATGACGTCGACTATGCCGGAGGTGTCGGCGGGGGTCACCCCGAAGAACGTCGCGAGCACGAACACCCCGACCGCTCCCCAGAGGCCCATCGCGACGCCGCCCTTGCGTGAACCGAGGGCGATGGCCGCCACCATGACGGCGAGCTGCAGGAACATGCCGAGCACTGGGCGTGGCCTTCCGTTCGTGTCGGGTCAGGTCGGGAGTCCGTCTGCGGCGCCGCTGCTGGGGCTCCGCCCCAGACCCCGCGCCTCAAACGCCGGCGGGGCTGGAGTTGCCCTTCGGGCAACCCAGCCCCGCCACATCCAGCCCCTCCGGAGTTTGAGGAGCGGGGTGCGGGGCGGAGCCCCGGATCTCTGAGGAGCGCGGAACAGCCGCGGCCGCTTAGCTCGGTGCCTCCGCGCCCTTACGGGCGTAGAACCACCAGGCCACGACCACGCAGGAGGCGTAGAAGGCCACGAAGCCCCACATCGCGCTCGTCACGGCGAAGTTGGCGAACATCGCCGGGATGAAGAAGAAGCCGTAGGCGGCGATCGCGGCGGTGAAGCCCGTCACCGCGCCCGACTCGATCTCGGCCTGCTTCAGCGCGGCCTCGTACTGCGGGGTGCCCTCCGTCAGTCCCTTCAGGTGCTGGCCCCGGAAGATGACCGGGATCTGGCGGAAGGTCGAGCCGTTGCCGATGCCCGAGAAGAAGAAGGCCGACAGGAAGCAGAGGAAGAAGCCTTGGAAGGAGCCCTGGTCGGAACCGGCCGGGAGGAAGGTGATCACGCCGATGATCGAGGCGCCCATGCCCACGAAGGACAGGATCGTCACCCGCGCGCCGCCCAGCTTGTCGGCGATCCAGCCGCCCGCCCAGCGGGCCAGCGCGCCCAGGGCCGGGCCCATCCAGGCGTAGGTGGCCACCGAGTACGCGGGGAAGGTGGTCTTGATCAGCAGCGGCAGCGCCGCCGCGAAGCCGATGAAGGAGCCGAACGTGCCGACGTAGAGCCAGGTCATCAGCCAGTTGTGCTTGCGCTTGAAGATGATCTTCTGCTGGCTGAAGGGGGTCGAGGCCACCTTCAGGTCGTTCTGGCCGAACCAGGCCACCACGGCCAGGACGATCAGCACCGGGACCCATACGAAGGCGGCGTTCTGGAGGTAGATCTCCGAGCCGTTCGCCTTCTTCTGGCCCGCGCCGATGGCGAGCACCGAGGACGTGATCAGGATCGGGGTGAGGAGCTGGACGACGGAGACGCCCAGGTTGCCCAGGCCGCCGTTGATGCCGGTCGCGTTGCCCTTCTCCTGCTTCGGGTAGAAGAAGCCGATGTTGGCGAGCGAGGAGGAGAAGTTCGCGCCGCCGATGCCGCAGAGGGCCGCGATGGCGATCATCGTGCCGTACGAGGTAGACGGGTCCTGCACCGCGAAGCCCAGCCACAGCAGCGGCACGATCAGCACGACGGTGGAGAGCGCCGTGAAGCGCCGCTGGCCGATCATCGGGCCGAGGAAGGTGTAGAAGATGCGGGCCGTACCGCCGGTGATGCCGGGGACGGCGGTGAGCCAGAACAGCTGGGACTGGCTGAAGCCGAAGCCGACGTCCTTCAGGTTGGTCGCCGTGATGCTCCAGACCTGCCAGACCACGAAGGCCAGCAGCAGGGCTGGCACCGCGATCCACAGGTTGCGGGTGGCGACCTTCTTCCCGGTGGTCCGCCAGAAGGACGGGTCCTCCGGCGTCCAGTCGGTGATGGTGCGGCCCGGACGATACTGCGCTGGGTCGGCGAGGTGCGGCCGTACCGCTTCCTGCGTGGCGGAACTCATGGCTTCGTCCTCAAGTGTCGAGGGTTGTCCTTGCCTATCCAGGTTCCGCCCGGCCCCCGGCCCCGCGGCAGAGGAGAACGCACTGTGGGCAACAGGACAAGGTCCCGTCGCCCACAGTGCGTTGGTCGGCCGGTCAGTTCAGCGGGAGCACCGGGAGGGAGACCTCCGGGTCGTCCAGGCACACGCCGGTCCGCAGGTCGAAGACCTGCTTGTGCATCGGGGAGGCGACGACGGGGACCCCGTCGCGCGAGCCCATGATGCCGTTGGCGATGACGTCCGCGCCCGAGAAGGGGTCCCGGTTGCCGACCGCGTACACCTCGCCGGCGCGGTCCTTGAAGAGCGCCGCCTGCGTGCCGTCCGGCAGGACCGCCGCACGTCCCCGGCCCGGTTCGAGGGAGTCGGCGGCCGCCCCGAAGTCCACCGTGCCGAAGCGTTCCAGCGCCGCCGGGTCCTCCAGGACCGCCTGCCATTCGTCCCGGTAGGCGGCGACGTGCCGCTCCATCTGCGCCTCCAGCTCCGCGCAGATGCCGAGCGAGTCCTCGATCAGGACCTCGCGAAGGTGCTCCAGGCCGCCGTCCAGCCGTTCGATCCAGGCCGCCGTGCGCTCCAGCCGCTCCCCGGTGCGGATGTAGTACATGAGGAACCGGTCGACGAGGGCGAGGAGTTCGCCCGTCGTCAGATCGGAGGCCAGCAGGTCCGCGTGGCGCGGCGTGGCCCCGCCGTTGCCTGCGACGTACAGGTTCCAGCCGTTGGCGGTGGCGATCACGCCGATGTCCTTGCCCCGCGCCTCCGCGCACTCGCGCAGGCAGCCGGAGACCCCGCCCTTGAACTTGTGCGGGGTGCGCAGCCCCCGGTAGCGCAGCTCCAGGTCGATGGCGAGCTGGATCGAGTCCCCCTGCCCGAAGCGGCAGAAGCGGGCGCCGACGCACGACTTCACCGCGCGCAGGGACTTCCCGTAGGCCTGGCCGGACTCGAAGCCCGCGCTGCCCAGGCGCCGCCAGATGTCGGGCAGTTGCTCCTTGCGGACCCCGAACAGCCCGATCCGCTGCGCACCGGTGATCTTCGTGTAGAGGCCGTGGTCGCGGGCCACCTCGCCCAGCGCGATGACCTGCTCGGCGGTGATCTCGCCGCCCGCGACCCGCGGGACGACCGAGTAGGTGCCGTCCTTCTGCAGGTTGGCGAGGAAGAGGTCGTTGGAGTCCTGCAGGGCCGCCTGCTCGCCCTCCAGGATGTGCCCGAGGCCGAGGTCCGGGGCGAGGGTGCCGAGCACGTTGGCGACGACGGGCTTGCAGACGGCGCAGCCCTCGCCGCCCTCCCCGTAGGCCTCCATCAGCTCGCTGAAGCCGCGGATGCGCTCGGTGCGGATCTTCTCGTACACCTCGGCGCGGGTCAGGGTGAAGTGCTCGCACAGCCCGCGCGGCTTCTCGATGCCGGCCGCCGCCAGTTCGGCGTCGAGGACGGCCTGGAGGGTCCCCAGGCAGCCGCCGCAGCCGGTCCCCGCCTTGGTGCACTTCTTGATGCCGCCGATGTCGGTGAGCGACTCGTCGACGACGGCGCCCCGGACCTGCGCCTTGGTGACGTTGTGGCAGGAGCACACCACCGCGTCGTCGGGCAGCGCGTCCGCGCCCGGCAGGGCCGTGCCGTCCGAGGCGGGCAGGATGAAGGCCTCCGGCGGTGCGGGCAGCACCCGGCCCGCGTGCGGCTTCAGCGAGCCGTACGCCTGCGCGTCGCCGACCAGGATCCCGCCGAGCAGGGCCCCGTCCGGGCCGAGCAGCAGTTTCTTGTACACGCCCTCGCGCGCGTCGGAGAAGACCACGGAGACGGCCCCGTCCCGGCCCTCGGGCGCGAAGGGGTCGCCGAAGGAGGCCACGTCGGCGCCCATCAGCTTGAGCTTGGTGGAGGTGTCGGCCCCGGTGAAGGTCAGCTCGCCGGCGCCCGCGAGGGCCTCGGCGACCGTCTCGGCCATCTGGTAGCCCGGCGCGACCAGCCCGTACACCTTGCCGTCCAGGGCTTGCGCGCATTCGCCGACCGCCTGGGGGTCCCCCCGGACGGAGTCTGGGGGATGTACGGGTCGCTCGTCCGGCAGTGCGCGTCGACGACGACCCCGCCCCGGTCGCCCACCGCGAGCCCGCACTCGCGCGCGAGGCGGTCGCGCGGGCGCACCCCGGCCAAGAAGACCACGACGTCCGCGCTGATCACGAAGGGTTCGCAACTGCTGTGCCCGCAAGTCGCTTGGGCGCACGATAGCCCGATCGGGTGAACAGTCGGGCGATCCGTGCGCCCGCCCGTGGGGCATACGTAGATTGCTCGGTGTGATCTGAGACGCCGGGTGCGGTGCCAGCGTGCGGGGCCCCCGCTCCACCAGAGAGATGGTCCGGGGCCTCCCCGTCGCCTCTGGCCGCATCCACATGGCCAGGTCGTGAGGGATTCCGCCCGCCTGGAACGGACCGCATACGGGATATGCGTCGCCGCCCAGGACGCGAAAGCGGATGACCAGTGCGTCCAAGACCGTTCGGGACGTGCCAGCGAGCCAGGGTTCATCCCTGCTCACTGATCAGGAACGGTAGGAGCCGGTTGCCAGCAACGGCCGGACACGGTGGTGCCCGTACGGGCGGCCGGGGCGAGCGCCCGACCGCCCGTACGGGCACCCAGCCGCAGGTCGACGCCGTACCGCTCCAGGAAGCCGGGCTCGACCAGCGACAGGTCCTCGCCGGTGGAGCCGGTGAAGGCGGCGGAGAGGTGCACCCGGTCGTAGGCGGGCCGCTCCTCCTCGGCGAGAACCGTCACCTGCCAGCCCGAGTCCCCCGGCCGGGCGGGGTCGGCGAGCGCGTCACGCTCGGCGAGCGCCTCCAGCAGGCGGTGCCCCACCATGCCGTGGCCGATGACAACGAGCGTCTGCGCCATGGTTCTCACTCCGTGTGCGTGCGGATGTTCCTCCTTCCGACGGTAGGTCCGCTCCACAGCCCCGAGCCGCGGAGAACGACCTCTGAGCAGGGGACCGGCGCCCCGTTCCGCACAGGACGTGTGGCCCTCGGAAGGGGCCCTTGGCCGCCTCGCCCCGGCCTGCCCCGCGGCTAGCGTGGGAGGAGCCCCGGCACGCCCGCCCGGCCCTGGGCGACCCGTCCCACCACGCGAAGCGAAGGGGGCACGTCCATGCTCGTCCTCGCCGTGCACGGCAGCGCGGTATCGGCGGCCGCCGCGACCATCGGGCGGCTCACCGCCGCCGTCGAGGCGCTGAGCGGGATCCGCCCGGTCGTCGGCCACCTGGACGTGCAGTCCCCGTCCCTCGCCGACGTCGTACGAAGGCACCCGCGCTCGGTGGTCGTCCCGCTGCTGCTGGGCGACGGCTACCACCGCCGCGTCGACATCCCCGCCGTCCTCGAAGGCACCGGGTGCGCGCTGACCGACGGGCTCAGCGGCGAGCCCGACATCGCCCTGGCCCTGCGCAGCCGGCTGCGCGACGCCGAGCGCCGCCGGGGCCCCTACACCCGTGCCGACGCCGTGATCGTGGCGGGCGCCGGCTCCTCCCGCCCCGGCGGCAACGCCGGTACGACCGCCTGCGCGGACCGGCTCGCCGCCCTGCTGGAGTGCGACCCCGACGCCGGCCCCGACCCCGTCCCGGTGGTCCCCGCGTACCTCACCTCGGCCGGGCCGACCGTGCCCGAGGCGCTGGCCGCCCTGCACGCCGCCGGGCACCGCCGCATCGCCGTGGCGGCGCACCTGCTGGCCCCGGGCCGGTTCACGCACGCGCTCGCGGGCTGCGGCGCGTGGACGGTGTCGGAGCCGCTGGCCGACCATCCGCGGCTGGCCCGGCTGGTAGTCGGGCACTACGAGTCCGCCCGGGGCACCCGGGTGGTGCGGGCTGCGCGCCTGGCCTGCTGAACGGGTACCCGTCTGCTCTCCTGGCCGCTATGGCGTACCTTCCGATGACCGCGCGCAGCCGCGACGAGCACTACCGCGCGGCCACCCCGCTGGAGCTGTTCTTCGACCTCTGCTTCGTCGTCGCGATCGCCCAGGCCGGCGCCCGCCTGGTGCACGCGCTGGCGGAGGGTCATCCCGGGGCGGGGGTGACCGGCTACTTCCTCGTCTTCTTCGGCGTGTGGTGGGCGTGGATGAACTTCACGTGGTTCGCCTCCGCCTACGACGTCGACGACGTCCCGTACCGGATCGCGACGCTCGTCCAGATCTCCGGCGTGCTCGTCTACGCGGCCGGGCTGAGCCGCGCCTTCGACGAGAACGACTGGACCGTCCCCGTCATCGGCTACGTCATCATGCGCGTCGCGCTGACCGCGCAGTGGCTGCGGGCCGCGGCCGGGGAGCGGGGCGCGGCGCGGTCGGCGGCGCTGAAGTACGCCGCCGGGCTGGTGATCTGCCAGGCGGGCTGGGTGGCACTGCTGTTCGCCCCGGAGGGCGCCAAGCGGTGGCTGTTCCTCGTCCTGGTCGTCGCCGAGCTGTCGGTCCCGGCGATCGCCGAGCGCGGGCACGAGACCCCGTGGCACGCGCACCACATCGTGGAACGGTACGGCCTGTTCACGATCATCGTGCTGGGCGAGACGATCGCGGCGGCCACGGTCGCCGTCAAGTCGGCGCTGGACGAACACGAGGCCCTCGGCGTACTGCTGCCGATCGCGGGCGGCGGGCTGCTGATCGTCTTCGCCGCGTGGTGGATCTACTTCGCGGTGCCGATGCACGAGCACCTGGCCTCCAACCGGGAGGCCATCCCGTGGGGGTACGGCCACCTGCTGATCTTCGCCTCGGGCGCGGCGATCGGGGCGGGCATCGAGGTGGCGGTGGAACACGCGGTCGGCAAGGCGCACATCTCCCAGACCGCGGCGAACGCGGCCGTGACGGTCCCGGCCGCGGGGTTCCTCCTGATGGTCTGGTTCCTGCACTCCCGCCACTTCAAGCGGGGCCTTGCCCAGCAACTCACCCTCCCGGTGTCCGCCGTCGTGGTCCTGGCCTGCGCGTGGCTGGGCCCGTACGCGGTGCTGTACGCGGGGCTGGTCTGCGCGGCCACCGTCGCGGTGGGCCTGACCCTGTCGAGCCGGTCGCAGCGCTGACACCTGCGGCGCCGTTGCGGGGGCGCTGCCCCCGAACCCCCGCGCCTCAAACGCCGGCGAGGCTGGATTTGCCGCTGCGCGGCAACGCAGCCCGCCCGGGGCAAGGTTGCTCTGCGCGCGCTTGACGGCTGACGCCGGCCACATCAAGCCCCGCCGGCGATTGAGGCGCGGGGTCCGGGGCAGAGCCCCGGCAGCGGCGCTCAGCCGAACCGTCACTCCTCCGCCCCCGGCGGCGTTGGGCAGGCCATGACACTCCCCGCACAGCGCACCGGCCAAGCCCCCGGCAGGGAACTGACCGAGCCAGGGTTCTGGCAGCGGCCCCCGGAACACCGCCTCGCCGCCTTCGCCCGTCTCCGGGCAACCGGCGGCCCCGTCTTCGTCCCCGACGGGCCCCGCGGGCACACGGCCCTCCTCCGCCACGCCCACGTGCAAGAGGCCAGCCGCCTGCCCAAGGTGTTCGCCAGTGCCCCCGGCGTGACCACCCCCGAGCCCGCCCGCTGGGTCCGCGCCCTGTTCGGGGACTCGATGGTGAACCTGGACGGCCCCGACCACGCCCAGCTCCGCAAGATCGTGCAGCGGGCCTTCACCCCCCGGCTGCTGGCGGCCGCCGAGGCGGACATCCACGCCGTGGCCACCCGCATCGTGGACGACGTACTGGCCGGGCAGCCGGACGAGTTCGTCTCCGCGGTGGCCTCCCGCCTGCCCCTGGAGGTCATCTGCAACATGATGGGCATCCCGGAGCGCCACCGCCCCGAGATCGCCGACCGCGTCAATCACGCCTCCGAGAACATCGGCGTGGAACGCGCCCTGGCCTCCCGGCTGCGGATGCCCGGCCGCGGCCTGCGCGCCCTCGCGCGCATGCAGCGGATGGTGGCCGGCATCGGGCGGGAGCGCCGCAAGAACCCCACCGACGACCTGATCTCGGCGCTGGTCTGCGCGAACGTGGACGGCCAGGCCCTGGGGGCCCGGCAACTCGGTGCCTTCTTCTCCCTCTTGATGGTCGCCGGGGTGGAGACCACCCGCAACGCGATCACCCACGGGCTGACCCTGCTCACCGATCACCCGGGCCAACGGGACCTGCTGCTCTCGGACTTCGAGAAGTACGCGGACGGCGCGGTCGAGGAGATGATCCGCCACTCGACGCCGATCATCCAGTTCCGCCGGACGGTCGTGGCCGAACACACCCTGGGGGGCCACCTGTTCCGCCCCGGCGACAAGGTGGTGCTGTACTACGCCTCCGCCAACCGCGACGAGGCGGTCTTCCCCGACCCCGACGCCTTCGACATCACCCGCTCGCCCAATCCGCACCTCGGCTTCGGCGGCGGCGGCCCGCACTTCTGCCTGGGCGCGCACCTGGCCCGGGTGGAGATGAGGGCCCTGTTCCACGAACTGCTGACCCGGCCGGTCGGGCTGCGCGCGGTGGGTCTGCCCGATCTGGCGGGGTCGAACTTCGACAACCGGGTCCGCTCGCTCAAGTTCGCCTTCGAGCGGCCCTGACCACGCCCCGGACCGAAAGGGCCGGCCACCGGGCAGGCTGGGAGCCCGGCGGCCGGAGCACGGGGAACCCCCCTGCGCGCGCCTACTTCTGCAGGCGCCGCACCGCGAGGACGCAGTGGGCGCTGCCCGTGAGCACCGCCTCGTCGCCCGCGAACGCCTGCAGGGTCTCCGGGGCGACCGGCTCGCCCGGGACCGCCTCGGGCCAGGCCCGCGTGGCGAAGAGGAAGTACGCCTGCCCGCTCTCGTCCGCCGCGGCGACCCACTCGTCGGGGGCGGTGCACCGCGCGTTCATCCCGGGCAGGGTGAGCGCGATCTGGTTGCCCTCCAGCAGGATCTGCACCGGGAAGGCGGCCGGGTTGCGGGTGCCGTCCATGACCACGTCGCCGATGGGCAGGCCGATCTCCTCCAGCAGCCCGCGGGCCGCCGCCTCGCCGGCCTCCCGGCCGCCCGGGCCGTCGCCGAGCGTGTAGGCGAGCAGGTACGGGATGTCGTGCGCCTCGGACGGGTCGCCGATCCAGGCGAGCACGGAAAGGGTGCCGAGCTGGGTCCGGTCGATTTCGGCTTGAGTAGAAGTCATGCGCCGCACCCTAGTGGTCCGGCCGCCGAGCCTTTCACGGCCTTTCACTCGGGCGGGCTAGACGGCCCAGAATCCCTCTCCGGAATTCGCCCGCATGTTCGCGTCCTGGTACTGGAGACGGTCAATGCGCGCGTTTTCCGGGATTTCGAACACCACCCAGCCCTCGGCCCGTTCGCCGACCGCGAGGGAATCGAAGACGAGTGGTTTGCCGGTCGTCAGTTCACCGGTGGGCACCACCCCGTGGCGCCGGCCCGCGCTGTCGTGCGCCCACATGCGTCCGAGCGCCCCGTACGAGTCCCCGCCCACGTTGACGAAGGACATCGAGGCGGCCACCCACCGCTTCCCCGGGGTCGGCGCGAAGTTCTTCTCCACGCTGATCGCCGGGTCCACGTACGCGCTCAGCACCACGTCCAGGTGACGGCCGACCCGCTGGCCGTGCACCCGTACGGAGTCACCCACATGGGCATCCTTCACCGCGTTGCGCCCGGCGCCCCCGGGAACGCCGTCGTCCACCGGGACGGCCGGCCCGGCGGCCGGGGCGACCGCGGCCCCCTCGGGGGCGGTGTCGCAGGCCGTGGCGCCGATCAGGAACAGCGGCAGCAGCGCCGCGCGGGCGAGAGCGGGGAGGGCGGGGAGCAGGCGGGGGGACTGCCGGGGGGAGTGGCTCATGCGGGATCCCTTCGGGGACGTATTCCGGCCAGTCTCACGCGCCCGAGCAGCCAATTGCACACACCGACACGAGTGCGCGGAGCGAGTACGCGCACCCGCCTGCCAGCACAATTCGTTCCGGCGGATTCCCGCCGCTCTCACCATCTGGAGGAAGAATGCGCATGTCCGGCCGCCGAATGGCGCTCGCAGCCCTCTCCGCACTGGCCGCCACCGCGGTATTCACGACCCCGGCCGGGGCCACCGTTTTCGACCAGGGTATTTCCGTACATCATGACGCTCATATCGCCGCGGACGGCGCCGTCACCCTTTCCGGCACCTACCACTGCGAGCAGGTGTCACCCATGGGAGCGATGCAGATCAGGGCGACCGTCGTGCAGGAGCCGGGCCGCCAGCTGACCATCGGCGGCGGCCAGGCCGTCTGCGACGGCGCGGAGCACCGGTGGGAGGCGCAGGTGCCGGGCTTCCTCGCGGGCGTGCACCCGGGCCGCGCGACGGTCACCGCGGCGCTCCAGGAGGTCCGGCTCCAGGGCCTGATGCCGCGGTCGGTCACCACGGTCGCCGAAGACACCGAGGACGTCGAGTTCCACGAGGAGCGCTGAGCGGTACCCGGCCCGTGGCGCGCGCCCGCCCATCCCGTAGCCGCCGCTACCGGCACTCGGGCGCGACGTCCGTCATCGACATGAACGCCACCGCCTGGCACCCGGGGTCCGCGTGCGGCCGTCCCGTCGTCCAGTCCACGACCGTGGGCACCCCGGCCGCCAGCAGGAGCAGCGCGAGGATCCCCGTCGCCGCGCCCTTGCTCAGCCGGCGCACGGAGCGCTCCCGCGGAGCCTGTCCGACACGGAGGCCGGTACGAAAGCCGGTACGAAAGCTGTCATAGCCCGCATCATCACCCCGCCCCCGCCGCCCCACAACTCGGCGTGACGGCCCGGTCACCCCACGCTCCGGGGGCTGCCGCCCGCGTCGAACTCGCACCACACCGCCTTGCCGTCGCCGCGGGACTCCACCCCCCAGTGCGTGGCCAGCGCGTCCACCAGCAGCAGCCCGCGCCCCGTCGTGGCCGCCTCGCCCGGGGAGCGCCGGCGCGGCCACACGCTGGAGCGGTCCTTGACCCACAGCCGGATCCGCCGGACCGGCTCGGGCAGCACCTCCATGGTCAGCACCGCCCCGCCGTCGGTGTGCAGCAGGGCGTTGACCAGCAGTTCCCCGGCCGCCAGTTCCACGTCGTCGGCGAGGTCCGGCATGCCCCAGTCGCGCAGCGCCTGCCGCAGCGCGTAGCGGGCCTCCGACAGCCCCTCGGGATCCGCCTGGTGCACGTACTGGTGGATGCGGGGAGCCCGGTGGGTGCCCGGGTCGGGGGCCCGGCGCAGCACCAGCAGGGCCACGTCGTCCCCGGAGCCCCAGCGCTCCCAGAGCCGGTCGGAGAGGTGGTCTGCGAGCGCCCCGGCCCCCTGCGGGCCGCTGCGCACCGCGTGGGCGAGGGCCTCCATGCCCTGGGTGATGGCCGTCCCGGGCTCCTCCACGAGCCCGTCGGTGCACAGGACGAGGGTCTCGCCGGGGACCAGGTCGAGCCGGGTCTCGGGGAACTCCTCGTGCTCGAAGACGGAGGCCAGCCCCAGCGGCAGGCCGCCGCGCACGTTGGGCCATCCGGTACGCCCGTCCGTGTGCCGGATCAGCGGGCCCAGGTGGCCCGCGCGGACGGCCCGTACGCCTCCGGTCTCCAGGTCCACCTGTGCGTACATGCAGGTCGCGAAGCGCTCGGTGTCCAGTTCGGCGAGGAAGCGCGAAGCCCGCGCCAGCACCGTCGACGGGGGGTGCCCCTCGCCCGCGTACGCCCGCAGCGCGATGCGCAGCTGGCCCATGATGGCGGCCGCGTGCGTGTCGTGGCCCTGTACGTCGCCCACGACGAGGCCGACCCGGTCGCGGGGCAGCGCGATCACGTCGTACCAGTCCCCGCCGACCTCCCGCCCGCTCCAGGCTGAGTGGTAGCGGACCGCGATCTCCCCGCCCGAGATCTCGGGGATCCGGCGCGGCAGCATGGCGGCCTGCAGGCCCGTGGCGAACTCCCGCTCCTGGTCGAAGAGGAGCGCCCGCTGGAGCGACTGGGCGACGATGCCCGCGAGGCCCAGGCACAGGTTGCGCTCCTCGGGGCTGAACTCGCTGCGCCGCCGGTAGAAGAGCACCAGCCCGCCGATGGCCTTGGCCTGCGCGATCAGCGGCAGGTAGGCGGCCGCGTCGTACTGGATGCGGCTCAGGTACTCCGACAGCAGCGGGAACTCGTTGCCGAGCTCCGTGAGCGAGGTGACGAAACGTGCCTTCCGGGAGAGCACCGCCTGCGACAGCGGCAGCGAGCCGTCCAGCCGGGTGAACTTCCGCTCGCTGAGGATCTCCAGCGTCTCCCCGCTCAGCGCGATGATCTTGATGGTGGCGCCCTCGACCAGCCCGAGCGCCAGCCCGTCCGCGCCGAGCCGCTCCAGCGCCCCGGCCCCGGTCAGCGCCGCCGTCACGTCATCGACGGTCACCGCCCGCGACAGGGCCTCCGTGGTCCGCTGCACGATCGTGGTCTGCTGGGCGCGCGCCGTCTCCAGCTTGCGCAGGAGGGTGGCGTGGGCCAGCTCCGGCGTGGCGTCCCGGACGATCCCCACGATCCGGTGCGGCCGCCCGTCCGGGTGCCGCAGCACCCGGCCCTGGGTGTGCGTCCACTGGTCGGTGCCGTCGCGCCTGCGCACCGTGAAGTACGCGCCGTACGTGTCCCCGCCGCCCTCCAGGACCGAGACCACGCTCTCGTTCAGCCGGGCGGCGTCCTCGACCGGGATGCGCACGCCCAGCGCCTCCGGAGTGCCGTCGAACTCCTGCGGCTCGACGTCGAAGACCGCCAGGCCCGCCTCGTCCGCCACCAGCGTCCCGGCGCCCAGGTCCCACTCGAAGCTGCCCATGCCGTTCAGCGCGAGCCGCTCCCCCGGCCCGGTCGCCGGGGAGCGCCCGTCGGGCCGCCGGTCCCGCCCGGGTCCGTCCTCCTCCGCCGCTGCCAAGACTCACACCACCTAACGGCCGGGCCAGCACGGCTGGGAGATCAACCGCTCCCACTCCTCGTCAGGATGCCCCGGAAGAGTGCGCCCGGCCTCCCGCCAGCGCTTGACGAGGGTGAGGTAGATCGTGGCGTGGTCGGCGACGGCCCCCGCCGGGTGGGCGGCCGGGTGCGGGGCCCCGTACGCCGATCCGTACGCGGACCCGTACGGGGCCCGGTGCGCGGACGCCGCCGCGGATCCGGCCGGGGCGCGGGCGGGGTCGTACCCGCCGGTCCTGGCCGCCGCCGGCTGTTCCCCGCGGCTGGCGGGGATCCGCACCCAGCCACGGCCCTGTGCTCGCTCCGCGCTCATCGCCGACCTCTCTCACCCGCAGTTCCGTCACTCACCGCAGATACGTCCTCGGGTGTCCGGCGGCGGCGCGGCGGGGCGCGATCGGTCTCGCACCCGGCGACCGGCCCCCGGCGCCGAGGCGCTTTCGGACTCCTCTCACCAGTCTCCCCGCCGTGAAGCCCGCACCGTGCACGAATCGCATGGAAGGGCCGAATGAGGGAGCCGTCAGCAGCCCCGCGAAGAACAGCCCGGGCCACGAGGACTCGAAACCCGGACCGAGCTCCGGCGTCCCGGTCTCCCCCACCGTCGCCAGCGCGGCCCGCAGCCGCGCGTCGAGCAGCTCCAGCCGGGCCAGGTCCGGGGCGAAGCCGGTGGCGGCGATGACGTGCGCGGTGTCCAGGACCACCGATTGCCCGGACCGGGTGGTCAGCCCGAGCCTGGTCCGCCCGCCCGCGGCCACCGCCCGGTGCAGTTCGTGCCCGAGCATCACGGGCACCCGCCGCTCGAAGCGCTCCCGCAGCCACCAGGCACCGGCCGGGCCGAGCGCGGTCGCCGTGATCCGCTCCCTGGTCGGCGCGGGCAGCCGGCGCACCGCCCACGGCAGCTCCGACCACACCCAGCTGCGCCAGCCGGTGCCGAGCCCGCTGTGCGGCTCGCGCAGCGCGCGCAGCGGGGGCCGGTCCAAGGGCTGCGGCACGGTGTTCCAGTTCAGCCGGGTGCGCCGGGCGACCAGGCACGGCCGGGCCCCCTGCTCGGCGAGCAGGGCCGCGGTCTCCAGCGCCGCCTGCCCGGCCCCGATCACGGCGACCTCCTGGCCTGCGAAGCGGGCCAGGTCCCGGTGGCCGCTGCTGTGCGAGCAGTGGCCGGGCGGGAGCTCCCGCAGGGCCGGGGGGAGGTGGACGAACGGCATCACGCCGACCGCGAGGGCCACCGTACGGGCGAGCAGCGGCGGTCCCTCGGCGGTGCGGACGCGGAAGCCGCCGCCCTGCGGGGTCACCTCCGTGACGGTCATCTCCTCCACCTCCGGCGCGGCGTGCCGGGCGAACCACATCCCGTACTCGCTGAACGTGCCGATGGGCAGCGGAGTGCCGTGTTCCGCGGGCAGTCCGCGGGTGGCGCAGTAGTCGGCCAGGGTGTGCCGGCCGTCCGGCGCGGACAGGTTGGAGGACCAGGGCTCCGACTTCAGGTACATCCCGTCGGGCATGTGGTCGCGCCAGGAGGCCATGGGCCGCCCGAGCAGCCGTACGCCGAGCCCCGCGCCGGCCGCGTGGGCGGCGATCGACAGCCCGTACGGGCCCGCGCCGACCACCACGAGATCGTCCATCCGCGTCAAAGCCGCTCCTCCTCTTCGCTGGGCGCCGGACCGGTCAACGGGCCACCAGTCCGTCCGGCTCCGCCGACGCCCCCGGCGGGGCGGGGCGGGAGAGCACCGGCGGCACCGGCCGCTCCCGGCCCCGCTGGCGCGGAGCCCGGACGGCCGCGAGGGCGGTGCGGCGGCCCTGGGCCGGGGCGTCGCGCAACGCCCGCGCCCCCTTCCCGGCGCCCCGCCCCAGGAACGCGGCGAGCATCGCCAGGAACGGCCACAGGTCGTCGGCCGCGAACCAGGCCGTCTCGACCCGGGCCCGCCGCGCCCTCGCGGGCGGGGCCGGATCCGCGGCGGACGCCGCCGGGCCCGGATGGGCCGACCGGGCGGCCACGGGTGGGGACTCCGCCGGGGCGCGGCCGCCGCGCGGTCCCCGGAGCCGCGCGGCCGCGGCCCCGGCGGGCGGCCGCGCCCGGCCACCGGCCGCCCGGTCCGCCGTCGGCGCGTCGGCAGGACCGGCCTGCGAGCAGCGCGGCGGAAGCGACCCGCCCCGGAGCACCGCCAGCAGGGCGTAGTTCTCCGCGACGAACACCCGGCCCGTACCGCCCGCCGGCTCCGGTACCCGCTGGGCCGTCAGGTCCAGGTACATCGCCTGTACGACGTCCAGCCCGGCCTCGTCGGCGAACAGCCGGAACTGCGCGCCCGGGCGCGGGTTGAAGTCCACGATCCGCAGGACGCCCCGCTCGTCCCGGCGGAAGTCCAGGTCCAGGATCCCCTGGTAGCCGAGCCGTTCGGCGAGCCGCAGCCCCGCCTCCTCCACCGCCGGATCCGGCAGCCAGCGGCCGACCGCCGTCAGCCCCGTCCGCACCGGCCAGGACAGCTCCTTGCGGCCCGACCCGGCGAGCAGCGGGCGCCCGCCGCGGGCGAAGGCTCCGTGGAAGAACCAGTCGGTGTCCGGCCCGGCCGGCAGGAACCGCTGGAGCAGCAGCGCGCTCCCCGCCTCGGCGGACCGCTCGTACAGCCGGACCGCCTCCGCGACGGTGTGCACGAGCGTGGTGCTCCGCAGCCCCCCGTCCCCGGCGGGCAGCAGCCACGGCCTGCTCCACTTGGCCACCAGCGGCAGGCCCAGCCCCCATGCGGCCCGCGCCGCCTCGGCCGCGCTGCTCGGGACCACCGTCTCCGGGTGCGGGACGTCCCACCGCGCGCAGAGCCTCGCCAACTCGGCCTTGTCCGCGACCCGGGCGGGCAGGTCGTCGGGCTGATGGGGGATCCGGAACCGGCCGCCCAGCATCGGCGCGACCCGCGCCACGGCGATCGCGCTCAGGTCGTCCATGGCGATGAGCACCGCCGGCCGCCCGATCCGCTCCGACACCCCGGTCAGGCACTCCAGCAGCGCCTCCGGCGCCTCCGGGTCCAGCCCGCCGGCGGGCCCCGGGTGCACGGCGCGCAGATACCGCGAACGCACCATGGGACCTCCCCCGGCCTCGACGACGGCATGGACCTCCACGCCCTTGCGGCCAAGGGATCTGACGGCGCCGAGGGTTCCGTGGTGGAACGGATTCCGGTCGAGTCTGAGCACAACAGCGGGCACATGGCTGGCGAACGCGTGCATGGCAACGGTGTCTTTCACCTAGTCGGACCAAGCGGGGGGCAGTACGCAGATGCGAATGGCCTAGGAGGCCGTCACCGAACAGGCCATTCGTCAGATGTGATGCCTAACGTCTTTGACAAGCACACCGATTCGGGAAAGCCCGGGAGACGCCATGCGCAGACCACGCCGCCGACTGGCGACCACCTGTATCGGTACGGTCGCGGCCGGACTGCTCGTCACCGGCGCCGCCCTCTCGGCGCCCGGGAAGGACTGGTCCGGCCACACCGACATCGCCATGGGCGCCTATCTCGACTACGGGCCGCCCGGGGTGGCCCGGATCCCGTACCTGTCCAACTGGCTGGGGGGCAAGGAGATCCGGGTGGGCCACACCTACCTGCCCGGCGACCAGTGGGCCGGTATCGAGGGCAACGTCTCCTTCCTGGCCGACTGGGCGGCGTGGCGCCTGGCCCGGCCCGGGCGGATGTTCGTGCTCAACGTGCCCATGCAGGAGCGCAACGAGGACCGGGTGCCCGACTCCGAGGTGGCGCAGCTGATCCGGCAGGGCGCCCGCGGCGACCACGACCGCCACTTCCGCCGGCTCGCCGAGCGGCTGGTGTCGCTGGGCGTCCCGGACACGGTGATCGTGCTCGGCTGGGAGATGAACGGCGTCACGTACACGCACCGCTGCGCACCCGACCCGGAGAACTGGAAGGCGTACTGGAGGCGCGTCGTCAACGCGATGCGGTCCGTCCCCGGCCAGCGGTTCAAGTTCGATTTCGCACCCAACAGGGGCCCGGACGCGATCGGCTGGACCCGCTGCTACCCCGGCGACGACGTGGTCGACGTCCTCGGAATGGATTCGTACGACCAGGCTCCCGGCCGGACCTTCGACGACCAGGTCACCCAGCCGTACGGGCTCCAGCACCATGTCGACTTCGCAGAAGCACACGGCAAGCGGATCTCCTACCCGGAGTGGGGGCTGTTCCGGCACGGGGACAATCCGGAGTACGTGCGGCGCATGCTGCAGTGGATCGAGCAGCACAAACCGCTCTACCACACCATCACCGACTACTGCCCGCACGGCGTGTGGCAGTGCAAGCAGAACCCCGAGTCGTCGAAGGCCTTCCGCGAGGCCCTGACCCCGGAGAAGGCCGGCCCGGTGATCCCGACCCCGGTCGTCCCGACGCCGGTGATCCCGACCCCGGTGATCCCCACCCCGGTCGTGCCCACGCCCGTCGTCCCGACGCCGCAGATCCCGACGCCGCAGGTCCCCACACCTCAGATCCCGACGCCGCAGATCCCGACTCCGGAGCCCACGGCCCCGGTCAGCCCGAGCCCGCTCGTCCCGGCACCCGAGCCCACGCCCGAGCCCACCCCGGAGCCCACGCCCGAGCCCACGCCGAGCCCGCTCGTCCCCGTCCCGGAGCCCACGCTCCCGGTGAGCCCGAGCCCGCTCGTCCCGGCACCCGAGGTCACGCCGAGCCCGGCCCCGTCGCCCGTAGCGCCGAGCCCGCTCGTGCCGAAGCCGGAGCCCACGCCGGCCAAGCCGACGGCGACGCCCAAGCCCAAGCCCACGCCCACGCCCAAGCCGACGCCCAAGCCCACGCCCAAGCCGGAGACCCCGCCGGCGAACAGCAAGCAGTGGTGCATGCCGCTCAACTTCGGCGAGTGGCTCTCCAAGCTGGTCGGCAGGCAGTCGGTCTGCGTCAAGGTCGACTGGGGCAAGGGCTCCGACTACTGGCCCTTCTAGACCGGTCATCGCACGCGCAGTTCGTTGAGCCGCGCCCGCCAGTCCCTGGCGGCCGGCAGCGCCTCCCGCAGCGCGTCCACCGCCCGCTCGCGCCCCGCCACCTGCGACTCGTGCAGCCGCAGCAGGGGCGCGAGCGCGGTCGTGGCCAGCAGGAACCGCTGGTTGACGACCCGCTCGGGCCGCCAGTGGTTCTTGTACGGCTCGTCGCCGCGCAGGAAGCTCACCACCGGGCGCCCGTCGGCGAGCGCGCGCCCGGCCTCGTGGCGCAGCAGCACCGTCGCCACGTCCACCTTCCGCGCCCGCAGGTCCGGGTCGGCCCCGTAGAGGTAGCCGCCGCTCAGGCCGGCCGACAGCAGCGACAGGTTGGCCGCCACCACCTTCCCGTCCAGCCGGAACTCCGTCAGCCGGCCCTCCCCCGCCCGCACCATCCGCCGGGTGGCCCGGGTCAGGTGCTCGGCGAAGCGCGGCTTCAGGTGCTCCGGGGTCACCCCGCGGCCGCGCCACTGCTTCTCGTGCAGCCGCAGCAAGGTCCGTACGGCACGCGGCACTTCCTGCTCGGTGACCTCGTACTCCTCGATGCCGACCGCGTCGGCCTTGCGCAGCTTGGCCCGCACCCGCTGGGCGCCCGAGGCCGGCATCCGCTTGACCAGCTCGTCGAAGGGCAGCGCGGGCAGTTCCATGCAGGTGGAGTCGGTGAGCCGGGCCCCGGTCCCGGGCCAGTGCTTGTGCAGCTGCTCGACGGCGGCCCCGGGTCGGACCTCGCGCAGGTCGACGACCGCGCCCCGGGCGGCCCGGTGCAGCCCGTGGGCCAGCGCCGGGACGACCTGGTCGGCGTACTCGGCGGCCACGAGCACGTCGAACCAGTCGGTGATGGGACCGCCGAGCGGCACCAGCAGCGGCAGCGGCCGGTGTACGAGCATCAGCGCGGCCGCACCGACCAGTTCCCCGCCGCGCCGCACGAGGACGAGCCGCAGCCGGCCGTCCTTCCCGTACGACAGCCACCAGGAGTGCAGCCAGGCGTGGCTCTGGAAGGGGGTGGCGGTGGGACAGGCGCGGACGAGCCGGTTCCACTGCTCCTCCAGCGCGGCGAACTGCCGGGGGTCCCGGCACAGGGTCACCGACAAGGGCTGCCCCGCAGAGCCCGAGGTCATCGCACGGACTCCTTCTCCTTGGTCTCGGTGTGCTCACCCTGGGCGGGAAGGGAGGCGTACTCCTCGACGACCGGCCGCACCTCGGGCTCTTCGGGGCGTCGTGTCCGGCCGCCGGGCCGGGCGAGCAGCCACAGCCCGCCGAGCAGGCCGCCGGCGCACAGCCCGACCGCTCCGCTGATGGCGGCGGACGGGGAGGCGGGGTCGGTCGGGGCGACGGCCTGGTTGAACAGCAGGAGCTGCACGCCGGTGTTCTTGGCGGCCTGGTTGCTGCTCAGCGAGAGCGCGTCGGCGACGGCGTTCGCGATGTCGGCGGCCTCGGCGGGGCTCTTCGAGGTACCGGTGATGGCGATCATCGGGGACTCGGGGGAGGTCTCGGCCCGCACCTGGGTCCGCAGCTTCCGGGCGCCGATGCCCGCGCGGGGCTGGGCGTAGGCGAGGGTGGAGCTGCTGGTGGCGATGCGGGCGTAGGCCTGCGCGAAGCCGAGGGCGGTGGCGGGCTCGGTGGTGTCGTCGGGGACGGCGACGACGTAGCTGGTGGCGGCGTACTCGGGGGCCTTGAGCACCCCGTACGCCCCGCCCGCGGCCAGCCCCAGTACCGCGCAGGCGGGCAGGGGCCACCAGGCCGGCAGCCGGCGGCGGCTCAGCCTGCGCCGGCCTGAACGGTGTTCGGATTCCTTCGGATCAACGGCCTCGGCCATGTGCGTGTGCTCGCTTCCTGTGTGTCGGGGAGTCGTTTCGGTCCTGCGGGGTCTCGGGGTCCTGATCAGTCGGTGTCGGCCCCGCCTGACCGCCCTGCCGCCGGGGTGCCGGCCGTGCCGGTCCCGGGGTGCGGGAGGGCCGCTGCGCGGAGCTGCTCCCCGCCCCGCCCTTCCTCCGTTTCCCGGGGCTCCGCCCCGAACCCCGCCGGGGACACCTCCAGCCCCGCCGGCGTTTGAGGCGCGGGGTCCGGGGCGGAGCCCCGGGTGGCCCGCGCCGCGAGCGGATCCGGCACCGCCCCCGCGGCCGCGGGTGGGGCGCCCAGGGGGGTGTCCAGGGCCAGGGCGTACACGTCCAGGAGCTGCCGCGCGCTGCGGGCGATGTCGTAGCGCCGGACCACCGGCGGCGGCGGCAGCCGCTTGGCGCCCGCCTCCATGTGCCCGCGCAGGGCCGCGACGAGCTCCTCCGTACCGGTACCGATGCGCCGGGCCCCGGGCGCCTGCGCGGCCGGCAGGTCGTCGATGGCCGGGCAGGTCACGTGGAGCACGGGCAGCCCCGCCGCCAACGCCTCGACCACGGCCAGCCCGAACGCCTCCTCCCGCGAAGGGGAGACGAAGACGTCCATGGCGGCGAGCAGCGCCGGGATCCCCGGCGTGCGCCCGTCCGCGCTGTCGCCGAGCGGGTCCCGCTCCCCCAGCAGGTGGATCCGGCTCTGCGCGCCCAGCTCCGCGGCCAGCCGCCGCAGGGAGGCCCGCTCCGGCCCGTCCCCCGCGAGCAGCAGGTGCGCCGCCGGCAGCGCCGCGACCGCCCGGACCAGTACGTCGAACCGCTTGCCCGGCACCAGCCGCCCGACCCCGCCGACCACGAAGGCCCGCTCGGGCAGCCCGGTCCGGGCCCGGGTCCCGCGCCGCACCCCCTCCTCGAAGCGGAAGCGGACGGCCTCGATCCCGTTCGGGACGACGTGGACCCGCTCGGCCGGCACCCCCCACGCCTCCAGCCGGGCGGCGACGGTGTCGGACACCGCGACCGTCGCCGCGCCGAGCCGCTCACTGGCCAGGTACAGCGCCCGCACCCCGCCCGTCAGCGGCCGCCCCTCGATCTCGCCCTCCCCGAGGGAGTGTTCGGTGGCCACGGCCGCCCCGACGCCCGCGAGGCGCGCCGCGAGGCGCCCGTACACGCAGGCCCGGTAGAGGTGGGTGTGCACGAGGTCGTACCGGCCGCGCCGGATGAACCGCACCAGCTTCGGCAGCGCCCCCAGGTCCCGGTTGCCGTGCATGCCCAGGTGCACGACCCGCACCCCGTCGGCGCGCAGCCCCTCGGCCACCGGCCCGGGGTTGGTCAGCGTCAGGACGTCGCACCGCATCGGCATGTGCCGCAGCAGCAGCCGCAGTTGCTGCTCGGCGCCGCCGACGCCGAGCCCCGTGATGATGTGCAGGGCCTTCACGGCAGGACCACCCGCCGCAGCTCCCGCACCTGGTGCCGCAGCTGCTTCAGGCGCAGCCGCGCGCCCCCGTCGGCCTGGCTCACGTGCGTGCGCGGCAGCGCGTGCGGGCCGGCGAGCCGACCGGGGTCGATGGCGCAGGCGTACGCGTACCCGGCGGCCCGGGTCGCCTCGACGACGCGGGCGTCGAGGTGCCCATACGGGTAGCAGAACCCCTCGGGCAGCGTCCCGGTCAGCTCCCGCAGCAGGTCGCGGCTGCCCCGCAGCTCCTGCTGGAGGACGTCGTCGGCGGCCGCGGTGAGGTCCTGGTGGAGCAGCCCGTGCGAGCCGATCTCCTGCCCGGATTCGGCGACTTCGCGGACGCCCTCGGCGGTGAGCAGGGCCTTGCGCGGCCCCAGCGGGTCCCACACGTTGTCCACGCCGAGCCGCCCGGGCAGCACGAAGAGGGTGGCGGTGCAGTCGTACCGGCGCAGCAGCGGCAGCACCCGCGTCAGGAAGTCGGAGTAGCCGTCGTCGAAGGTCAGCCCGACCAGCCCGGCGCCGCGCCCGGCCGCTCGGGCCCTCAGCAGCTCGCCGACGGACACCCCGCGCAGCCCCCGGGAGCGCAGCCACAGCAGCTGGGCCTCCAGCGCGGCGGGCGTGACGGTGATCCCGTACGGGTCCTCGGCGGGGTCGGTGAACTCGGCGACCGAGTGGTACATGAGGACCCACGGCGAGGCGGTCCGGCGGGGTGGGTCCACCACGGCGGCGGGCGCCGTGTCGGTGTCAGCGGACATTGCGGAACCTCTGCGTGAGCTGGGAGATCTGACCGGGCAGGGCGGTGACTTCGAGGGCGTGTATGGCCATGCCGGTGGCCCCGAACATGGCCGGGACGAGCAGGCAGCCCAGCGCCGCGCTGAGCAGCGGGTCGGGGATCATCGGCCCCGCGATCCAGCCGGTGGCGCAGGCGGCGACGGCGGCGACGCCGAGCCGGCCGATGCTGACGGCGACCCGGCGGACCTGGATGGCGATGATGCGGGAGCCGAGGCCTGTGAGCAGCAGCACCGCGGTCGTGGTGATTCCGGCCGCGTTGGCGGCGGCGATGCCGCAGGTGCCCCACCAGCGGACGGCGAAGGCGCCGGCCACGATGTTGACGAGGAGCCCGGCACCCATCGCGAGCGCCGGGAACCAGGTGGGCCGGGCGGTCGAGAAGAAGGGCCGGGACAGCGCCCCGACGAGGCAGTGGCCGAGGAGCCCGAGCCCGTACACCCGCATCACGGAGGCCGTGGCGAGCGTGTCCTGACGGGTGAAGGCGCCCCGCTCGAACAGCACTTGGATGATCTGCGGCGCGTAGCCGATGACCAGTGCGCTGCCCATCAGCACGGCGAGCGCGGCCAGCGCGAGGTCCCGCTCGACGCGGCGCCGGGCCTTCTCCCGCTCCCCGCCGGCCATGGCCTGGGCGACGACGGGGAAGGTGACGGTGCAGATCATCAGCGACAGCACCATCGGCATCTGCGCGACCTTCTGCGCGTAGTTCAGGTGGGAGATCGCCCCGGGCGGCAGGGACGCCGCGAGGAACCGCTCGACGAGCACCTGGGACTGCCGGAACACGGCGAAGAAGATCACCGGCGCGATGACCCCGAAGGCGAGGAGGGTGGGCCGGTCGCGGTCGCGCTGGCTGCGGGCGGCGCCCTTGGCCCGGGGCGGGCCGAAGCCGACGTTCCTGATGAAGGACGGCAGCTGGACGAGCACCATCAGCAGCCCGCCGACGGCGACCCCGGCGGCGGCGGCGCGGACCCCCCACAGGGCGTGGAGGGCGACCATCGTCCCGATGATGCCGATGTTGTACGAGACGTAGATCGCGGCGGGCGGTACGAAGGAGCGGTGCGCGCGCAGCGCGGCGCTGAAGTACCCGGCGACTCCGAAGGAGAGCACGGTCAGGGCGGTGAGCCGGGTGCACTGGACGGCCAGCCCGGGATCGGGCAGGCCGGGGGCGAGCACGGAGACGACGGCCGGCGCGGCGAGCACGAGCAGGCCCGCGACGAAGGCCAGGAACACCAGCAGCCGCGGCAGGGTCGCCCCCACGAGCAGCCGTACGGGATCCTGCGCGCGGGCCTCGCGGCGGCTGAGCCCGGCCCTGCCGGAGGCCCGCCGGGCCAGGGCGTGGCTGAAGGCGGGCACCATCAGCAGCGCCATGGCGTCCTCGATGAGCAGGGTCGAGGCCATCTCCGGCACGGTCCAGGCGATCAGGAAGGCGTCGCTGTCGTGCCCGGCCCCGAAGAGGTGCGCGATGGTCTGGTCCCGCACCAGCCCGAACACCGCCCCGGCCGCGGTCAGCCCGGCGGTGACGGCGGCGGCCTTGGCCAGGAACCGCCCGAGCGGGGCGCTCCCGCCGGGCGGCGCGGCCGTGGGGGGCGCGGCCGTGGGGGGCTCGCCCGTGCGGCGGGCGCAGCCGAAGCGCCCCCGGGCCCGCACGCGCGCGGCCGGGCCGCCGCTCCCGAGGTCCTGGCCGTCGCCCGGCCCCGGCCCGCTTCGGGCACGCACCGGGCCACCGGCCCGCGCGGCGATCCGCACGCTCCGCGGCCCTGGGTCGCCACCGGCGTACCCGACGGGGCCGTACTCCGGCGGGCCCGCCACGCGCATCGGCCCGGTCCCGGAGGCACGGGCGGTCCCAGTCCCGTACCCGGCCGGCTCCGCCAAGCCGTCGGCCGCCCGCGGCAGCGCCCCGGTCACGAACCCGGGATCC
Organism: Streptomyces sp. NPDC091371; assembly: GCF_040684275.1. Classification (NCBI taxonomy): domain Bacteria; kingdom Bacillati; phylum Actinomycetota; class Actinomycetes; order Kitasatosporales; family Streptomycetaceae; genus Streptomyces; species Streptomyces sp. NPDC091371. The sequence goes on along the minus strand of NZ_JBFBFP010000009.1, from coordinate 104,104 downwards.
GGCACCGCGGGCACCCGGCCGGCATCCGGCCGCCCCGCGCCCACCGGACCGGAACCCGACCCGGCCGCGCCGTCGGCCGCCCGCGGCAGCCCCCCGGTCACGAACCCGGGGTCCGGGACGGCCGGGACATGGGTGGGGCCCGCTCCGGCCGGGGGGCCGGCGGCGGGCCGCCAAGGCGTCGTGTCCGTCACCGGCCGTCCGTACCCGGCACGGCGCGCGTACCGGCCGGATGGCCCCCGCGCCCGCCCGCGGCAGCAACCGCACCCCCGCGCGAGCGGCCTCCCGAATCCCCGCCCCGCGCACCGGCACCGGACCCCGAACCTCCGCCGGCGGAACCCGCGGCAGCGCGCGAGCGGCCGCCGCCTCGACCGGCGATCCCCCGCACCCCGCCCCATGCACCCGCGCCGGAGCCGGACCCGCCGCCCGCCCCCCGGGAGGGAAGGGCCCACCAGGCCGCCAGGCCGATGATCACGCCGGTCAGGACCGTGGACGGCCCGCCGATGTCCGCGTACAGGAAGTCGGTCAGCTGCCACACGAGCAGCCCGAGCGCGATCAGGCCGCAGTCCCGCACCCCGCCGGCCCCGCCGGCCCCGCCGGAGGCGACCCGGCGCAGGCCCGCCACCACCAGCACCGCCCAGCCCCCCGCCAGCGCGGTCAGGCCGATCAGCCCCTGCTCGCTCAGGACGAGCAGGTACATGTTGTGCGGGGAGAGCAGCGGCTGGCGGACGTACCCCTGGCCCGCGCCCGCGGTGTCGCTGCCGGAGGACAGCGCCAGCGAGGAGTGCCCGTCCCGGTGGGCCGGGAAGCCCTTCAGCCCGACCCCCGCCGCCGGCCGCTCGCGCCACATCGACTCGGCCGCGGCCCACATCGTGTAGCGGTCGGTCACCGACTGGTCGGGCGCGCTCGACACCTGGGTGATCGAGGCCAGCCGCTCGGCGGCCATCTCGGAGCCGACCCCGAGCCCGCCCACCAGGACCACCCCGGCCGCGCCCAGCGCGGCCAGCACCTTCAGGGCCCGCCGGATCCCGGCCAGGACCATGACGAGCAGGGCCGCCGCCGAGGTGGCGATCCACGCGCCCCGGCTGAACGACAGCACCAGCGGCACCACCAGCACCAGCGCGGCGCCCCCGGCGATCCTGCGCACCCGCCCCGGGGACCCCGGCGCCAGCGCCACCGCGGTCGCCACGATCAGCCCGTACGCCACCACCGTGGCCATGCCCATGACGTCACCGGGGCCGAAGGTCCCCACGGCGCGGATGTCCTCGCCCTGGTACGAGGCCCCCGTGTGGGTCGCGTACTGCACGACCCCCACCGCGCCCTGCACCAGCGCCAGCACCACGAAGCACCCGGCGGCCAGCCGGAACTCCCCCGCGTCGCGCACCAGCAGCACCACCGCCGCCGGGACCAGGACGAAGACCTGGAGGTAGCGCACGAAGCCCGGCAGGGCCGCGTACGGGTCCCCCGCCGTCATCGTCGCCACCGCGAGCCCGACCCCCGGCGCCCCGAGCACGAGCACGCCCAGCGGGGTCAGCTCCCGCACCCGGCCCCGCAGCGCCTGGACGGCGCACACGAACACCAGCAGCAGCGAGGCCGCGTCGGCCGGGCCGACCTTCCCGGAGGCGGTCGCGTCCCCCGCCGGGAGCGGGGCGAGGAGGAACAGCACGGTCGCCGCGAGCGGCAGCAGCGGCCAGTGCCGCCGCAGCAGCACCGGCAGACCGGGCCGCCCGCCCGTGAGGGATACGGCGAGGCTCATCAGCTGCCCCCCAGCCGGAAGCGGAAGAAGGAGGCCGCGGTGCGGGCGAGGATCCACAGGTCCTGCCACAGCGACCAGGTGTCGATGTAGTGGTTGTCGAAGCGGGCCCGGTCCTCGATGGACGTGTCCCCGCGCAGGCCGTTGATCTGGGCCAGCCCGGTGATGCCGACCGGCATCCGGTGCCGGGCCTCGTAGCCGGGGTGGACGGTGGAGAACTTGGCCACGAAGAAGGGCCGTTCGGGACGCGGGCCGACCAGGCTCATGTCACCCCGTACGACGTTCCACAGCTGCGGCAGCTCGTCCAGCGAGGACTTGCGCAGGAAGGAGCCGACCGCGCTCATCCTGCGGTCCCCCGCGACCGTCCACCGGGTGGCGGCCTCGTGCGCGTCGGCGCGCAGCGTACGGAACTTCAGCAGGGTGAACGGCCGCCCGTACAGGCCGACCCGCTCCTGCCGGAAGATCACCCCCGGCCCGTCCCCGAGCCGTACGGCGAGCGCGCACGCGGCCATCACGGGCGCGGCGAGGACGAGCGCGACCAGCGCGAGCAGCGCGTCGATGCCCCGCTTCGCCCAGCGCTCCACCGGCCGGGCCGGGCGCGGCAGCAGCGGCTGCACGGCGTACCCCCACAACTGGTCGCCGGGGCAGGCCACCCGCATGCCGGTGACCTTGGCCGTGCCGGCCGGGTCGGCGAGCCAGAGCCGGCAGCCGTGGTCGTGGAACAGCCGGACCAGGGAGGCGGTGCGCTCGTCGGCCTCCGGCGGGCGGGTGAACACCGCGTGCCGCACGGAGTTCTGGATGACCGCGCGCCGCACGTCCTCGTGGGTGGCGAGCACCGGCAGGGCGCCGGCGTCCCCTTCGGCGGCGCCCGCCGGGTCGGCGAGCCCGACCGGCCGCAGCCCGAACTCGGGCCGCCCCTGCAGGGCGGCGGCCACCGCGCCCGCCCCGGCGCCGGGTCCGACGACGAGGGCGGAGGCGGGCCTGCGCACGGCCGTGCGGCGCCGGCACTGGTTGGCGAACCCGCGTCCCGCGCACGTCAGTACGACCTGAAGGCAGACGGCGGCCAGCAGCGCGCTCCAGCCCAGCGCCCGGCCCGGGTCGACGGCGGCCGCGACGGCGGCGGCCGTACACCACACGACGGCGGACCGTCCGGCCAGCGCGGGCAGTTCGCGGAGCGCGGAGGGGGCGAGCCGCGGCCGGTACAGCCCGGCCTGCGCGTGCAGCGCCGCGAGCAGCAGGGGTACGGGAACGAGCGCCCCGGCCGGCAGCGCCGGTGCGGGCAGGGCCGTCACGGTCAGTACGCCGGCCAGCGCGTCGGCGGTGAGCAGCGGGAGCACCTGCCCACGGCGGCGGATCCGCTGCGGGCGCACGGCGGGCCGGGCCCGGTCGGCCTTGGGCCCGCGCGGGGGGTGGATGGCGGTCGCGGCACGGCGTGCCGCTGTATCCGGCGCAGGCGCCAACCCGGGCCCCGTGCCGCCCTGCCCGGTGTGCCGCCGGGCGGGTGCGCTGTCCATCGTCATCGGGTGCTGCGCTCCTGGTTCAAGGGCCGGGGCCGGCCCAGCAGTTCGTGGTACAGACCGGTGACCGCGTCCGTGGTCCGCCGCACGTCGAAGTCGGTCCGGGCGTGCTGCCGGGCCTGCTCTCCGAGTTCGGCGAGCAGCCGCGGCTCGGCGAGCAGCCCTCCCAGGGCCTTGGCCAGGGCCGTCGGGTCCTCCGGCGGTACCAGGCACAGGCGTCCCTGGCCGGGCGGCAGGCTCTCGCGGGCCCCGCTGACGTCGGAGACCAGGACCGGGCGGCCACAGGCCATGGCTTCGAGCGGGGCGAGCGCCATGCCTTCCCACCGCGACGGCAGTACAACGAGATCGGCGGCCCGAAGCCACGGTCGGATGTCCGGGGCGGCTCCCGCGAAGATCACGCTCGTGCCGCAGGGCGCTGCCGCGCGGCGCAGCCGTTCGGTGTCGGGGCCGTCGCCGACGAGGGCGAGACGGGCCCCGGGCACGGTGCCCAGCAGCTCCGGCCAGGCGCGCAGCAGCACGTCCTGGCCCTTCTGCTGGCAGAGCCGGCCCACGCAGACGGCGAGGGGCCCGTCACCCCGGAAGGCGGCGGGCAGCGGCAGTCCTGCGCGGGCCAGGGCCTTGTCCTGGCCGGGGTCGGGCGCGCCGGGGCGGAAGTGGTCCAGGTCGACGCCGTTGCGGATCACCGACCAGCGGGCGGTGATCCCCTCGCCCTCACCCGCGCGGCGCTCCGCCTCGCTGACGCAGAGCACCCGGTCGGCCCAGCGGGCCCCGTACCTCTCCCAGCGCAGCGCGAGGGCGGCGGTGGCCCCGCCGACGGCGTCGAAGGACCAGGCGTGGGGCTGGAAGACGGTGGGTACGGCGCCGCGCGCGGCGAGCCGCCCGGCCAGTCCCGCCTTGGCGCTGTGGGCGTGCAGCAGGTCGGGCCGTACGCGGCGCAGCAGCCGCCGGGCGCCCAGGACTTCGGCGGGCAGCCCGGGCCCGGGGGCCCGCCCGGCGCGCCAGGCGAGCACCTCGGCGCCGGCGTCCCGGGCGGCGTCGGCGAGGACGCCGCCGCGCGGGCAGCCGACGACGGTGCGCAGGCCTTCGGCGGTCTGGGCGCGGACGAGGTCGGTGACGACCCTGGCCACACCGCCGTCGACGGGCTGGACGAGGTGGAGGACGGTGGTGGGCCGTTCGGCCCGTGGCTGTGTGGGCACGTGGAGTGCTCCTACGTTCAGCGGCGCGCGTCTGTCTGAACGAAGAGCACACCGAGGAAATGACCCTGACTTTCGCCCGTGAACGTGAAGTTCAGGCTGCGGGCGCCACCGGACAGGGCGGGACTCAGGTCGAACACGTCCGCGTCATATCCGAGATTGTTAATATGTTCGGGCTGTCGCACGAACGAGTGATCCCCGAATTCCGTGACCGTGGAATTCATAACATCATTAAAAGGATTTTCTGCATCGCCGAGGACCACCCGCCGCCCGCTGTCGGACGTCACGGTGAGTGAGTCCCCGAGGACCCCCCGGTCCCCGTCGTAACCGACCAGCCCGACCTTCCCCGCGGCCCCGGGCGGCGCCTGCAGGCCCTCGATCCCGACGACCCCGCCGCCGGCCCGGGCGGCCGGCGCCTCGAAGCCGTCCCACAGCGAGATCCGGCGCAGCGGCTCCTTCGGGTGCTCATAGGCGACGACCAGGGTCCAGCCGCCCCAGGCCCCCACCTCGGAGTGGCCCATGGCGACGTTCAGCTGGGACACCGTCCACATCCCGGCCCCGCCCTTGCGCACCAGCGGGGTCACGTCGGCGGAGGCCTGGTAGGCGTCGCTGCCCGCGTCGGCGCGGTGGCCGATCACCGTGTCGGCGAGGACCTCCTTGTAGGCCCCGCCCGGCTCGGCGACCAGCACGCGGCCGTTGTCCCGCGGCGGCTTCTGCTCGCCCACCCGCAGGTTCCCGCCCCAGTAGAGCCGGGCGTACGAGACCTTCGAGCCCTGCGGGACCTTGAGCTCGGCCCGGGTGGAGTTGTAGGTGTCCGGGTCCGTGTCGACCTCGCTGTAGAACATCTCGAAGTCGCCGTTGACCCCCGCCGCCCCCCGCTTGACGTCGGCGCACGGCTCGGCCTCCGGGGACTGCTCCTTGCGGCAGCCGATGGCGGAGTTGGACGCCCGGACCAGCCCGCCGTGCTGCACGGCCTGATAACGCTCGGTGAACGCGACCCGGGGCAGCTCTTTCGGAGAAGGGGCGCCCGAAGCGGGCGAAGCGGAAAGCGTGAGGCAGGACAGCAAGCCGAGCGTGCCGAGGATTCTGCGGGAGGAACCCATGATCCTGTCTCCACTTTCGATCACCGTGCCAAAACAGGAGTGCACTTTGTCAGAAATCGGGCTGGAAATCACGTCGGACTCGCCCGTACGGCCTTTCGGGCGATAACGCGCACCCTCCGGACCGGCGGGTCGTTATGGCTTGCACCATTGTTCGAACCGAAAGGAATTACGGAGATGAAGAAGAGGCTGGTGCGCGGCACCACCATGGCCGTCGCGGGCGTCGCCATGCTGATGGGCGGCGCGGGCCTCGCCTCCGCGCACGGCGGGGGAGGCGCCACGGCGGACGGCTTCACCGGCGAGTCCCCCGGCGTCCTGAGCGGCAACCTGGGCCAGGTCCCGGTACACGTCCCGATCAACGCCTGCGGCAACACCGTCAACGTGATCGCCCTGCTGAACCCGGCGTTCGGCAACACCTGCGTGAACGCCTGACCGTCAACCGTGCCGCCCGAAACGGCTGCATCCGGGTGAAGCCACGCAACCCGAACCGGGGCCTGGCCGTTGATCCGGGTGCTCCACTACCGGGCAATCCTGCAAATAAGGGACGACAATGATCAAGAAGATGATGGCCTCGGCCGCGGTTGCCGCCTCGGTCGTGGGCATGGGCGCGGCCATGGCGCCGCAGGCGATGGCGATCGGCAACGACAACGGCATCAACACCGTGAACGGCAACGGCGCCTCGCAGATCTACGGCAACCAGGCCACCTACGGCAACATGAGCCCGCAGATGGCACTGATCCAGGGCTCCTTCAACAAGCCCTGCATCGCCCTGCCCGCCAAGGCCAACGTCCAGTCCGTGCTGGCCCTGGTCAACGTCGGCGTCCAGGACATCCCGGTCCTGTCCAGCCCGCAGAACCAGCAGTGCACCGAGAACTCCACCCAGGCCAAGGGTGACGAGGCCCTCTCGCACATCCTCAGCAACATCCCGGTGCTCTCCGGCAACGCCTCCGCCGGCAGCTGACCGAGCCCGGCCCGCGAGGCCGTCGCACCTTCGGGTCGCGGCGGCCTCGCCGCGTGTGAACTACCGAAAAACATCTCCATAAATCCAGCGGAGAACTGGAACCAGAATTCGAGCAGGGCATCGGAGTGAAATACCGGGCCATCGCCGAAAATCTGTGGTTTCTTTTCCTCCGACCGCTCGTTGTTAATTCTGCAGTGGATACGCCTCTGCGGGAAGGATCGAAATCAAATGACGTACAAGAAGGCAGTGGTGCTGGCCGCCGGCGCTCTGATGGCAGCCGGTGCCGCCTCCCCCGCCATGGCCGACGCGGCCGCCGACGGCAAGGCCGTGGGCTCCCCGGGCGTCCTCTCCGGCAACCTGCTCCAGGTCCCGGTGCACGTCCCGGTCAACGTCTGCGGCAACACCGTCAACGTGATCGCCCTGCTGAACCCGGCGTTCGGCAACACCTGCGTCAACGCCTGACGAAGCTCTTGTGCCCGCAAGGGCAACCTCCTCGGGGTGGCCTCGGAGTGCACGGCGGTGCACTCCGAGGCCACCTTCGATTCAGCACCGGCGCAGCGCCGGTAGACAGGGAAGGACCCATGCGACAGGTACTGAGCCGACAGGTACTGGGCAAGGGGATGCTCACGGCGGCAGCCGCGTCGAGTCTGCTGTCGATCGCGACCGGTGCGGCCTACGCACACCCCGGAGCGACGGCCGAGGCCTCGCATTCGCCGGGCGTACTGGCCGGCAACAGCGTCTCGGTACCGATCACCTTCGCGCCGAACGTGTGCGGCAACAGCGTGGACGCCGGAGCGGGACTCAACCCCGCGATGGGCAACACGTGCGCCACCACGACCGGCTCGCACAGCGATGACGAGTACGACTACTCGCGCTACCTCAGCCCCGAGAACGCCGAGGCCCTCGAGCGCCACCTCGACGCGCGCGAGGCCCGGCACCGGGTGCCGGAACAGCGCCAGGAGTCCCCCCGGAACCAGTACGAACACCCGGACCAGCAGGACCGGCGAGACCAGCCGGATCGTCGGGACCACCGCGACGAGGGCGGCTACGGCGGCTCCGAAGAGCAGCCGCCGGGCGAGGAGGAGTGCGACGACCACCCCCAGCCCCGGCCCGAGGCGGAACACCCGGCCCCCGCACCGCATCCGGCTCCCCCCGCTCCCGCTCCCCCGCAGCCGGCCCCGGCCCCGGTCGAGGAGGCCCCCAAGCCGCTCCCCGCCCCCGCGCCGGTCCCGGTCCCGGAGGCACCCGTCGAGCAGGCCCCCGCGCCGACTCCGGCCCCGGCTCCCGAGGCCCCGGTCGAGGAAGCCCCCGCCCCGCTCCCGGCGCCCGCACCGGCCCCCGAGGCCCCCGAGGCCCCCGCGCCGCTCCCCGCTCCGGCGCCCGTACCGGCCCCGGCCGAGGAGGCTCCGCAGCCGCTCCCCGCCCCGGCACCGCAGGCCCCCGCCCCCACGCCCGACGTGGAGGAGGCGCCCGCGCCCCGGCCGCCGCACGGGAGCCAGCCCGTGGACCGGCCCGCCGACCAGCCGCCGGCCGCCCCCGCGGGTGACGTCCCCGTACACCTGCCCCCGGCCCCCGCCCCGGCTCCGGCTCCGCAGGCCCCCGCGCCCGCGCCCGTTCCCGTACCGGCGCAGCTGACCGCGCCCGTGCTGGCCGAGACCGGTGCGGGTCAGCCGGCGGCCGCGGCGGCCCTCGCGTCGGCCCTGATCCTGGGCGGCGCCATTCTGTACCGGCGCTCGCGGATCGCCTGACCGGCAATACCGGTAATCAGAAGAAATACCGGCCGGAGAATCCATCATCGGATTCTCCGGCCGCTGTCATGACCACACCCCGCACCGCGCCCTTCCGCGTTTCCGTACCGGCGGGCGATCGTTACGCAGGGCGAAAGCGGCGACGCGACGGTCGCCGCCGACGCCTCTGCCCACGAGAAAAGAAGAGGATTTCGACAATGAAGCTCTCGAAGGTCGCCGCTGTCGTCGTCGGCTCCGTAGCCGCCCTCGGCGCCTCCGCCCCCGCCTTCGCCGCCGATGCCCCGGCCGCGGCGATGCCCCCGATGAGCCTGACCAGCGGGGCGACGGAGGTGCTGAACGCCGCCAACTCCGTCTCCGAGTCCTCCCCGCAGACCGTGGGCAACGCGCTGGCCGAGCAGGGCGACGCCGTCAACAAGGTCGTCGGCACGGCCCAGAAGGTCAACAAGGTCCGCAACGACGTGCCGGGCACGGTCCTCGGCCTCGCGAACGGCGCCACCCAGGCGTCCCCCATGCTCGGCGGCATCGACCTCAACGGCGGTCAGGGCTGAGCCGCCCGGAGACGACTGTGGGCGCCACCGGCAAGGCCGGGGCGCCCACAGTCGGTTGAGCCGTCCTGCCGCCGACGTCAGTCGTTGACGCAGACGTTGCCGAACGCGGGGTTCAGCGCGCCGATGACGTTCACGGAGTTGCCGCAGACGTTGATCGGGATGTGGATCGGGACCTGGCCGAGGTTGCCCGAGAGGACACCGGGGGAACCCGCGGCCACGCCGTCGGCCGACGAGTCGGCCATGGCGGAGCCGGCGGCACCGGCCGCAGCGAGACCAGCGGTGGCCAGGACCAGGGCGGCCTTCTTGGCAGAGTTCATGGGGAGTGCACCTTCTGTTCGATGTTCTGCCCCGATCCGGGGCTCACATCGAGCGAAACGGCCCACCTTCCCCGACGACACGGTCTCGCGCGAGATCAGACCTGTTCAGCTCAACGGCCGTGGCCGCGCGCGGGTCCGGTCCGTCCTGCGCTACCAGAGGTCGGGGATCTCGGGGATGTCCGGGATCTCGGGGATCTCGGGGATCTCCGGGACCTCGGGCGCGAGTTCCGCCGGCGGTGCGAGCGGGGCCGCCGGCACTGCGGGCGCGATCCCGTCGATCGGCGGGAGCTCCGGCAGCTTGGGGATGATGCCGGACAGGTCCGGGAGTTTGAGGTCCGGGAGCTTCGGCAGCTGGATCGGCGGCAGCGTCAGCCCGCCGGGCAGCAGGCCCCCCACCGACTTGAGGAGGTCCTCGAGGGTCTTGGTGAGGCCGGCGAGGAGGTCGTCGATCGGGCCGGCGGCCGCGGCCCGGCTCTCCACCTCCTCGATCTGCCGCTGGACGGCCGCCGCTCGCTTGTCGAGCGCGCCGGCGCCCGCACCGTCCGCGGCGCCCGCGGGGGCGGCCGCGCCGGTCAGTATGACGACGGCGAGGGCCGACGGGACGATCATGCGGGCGCGGGACGGCTTGGTGCGGTGCATGGGTGTTCCTTCTGGTGGTGGCATACAAGCGGACCAGAGCGATCCGCTTCCTCACTCACCGTGCGAACACCTCGCACGGAGCGCAACCGGATCTTGAACGGCTGAGGGGTGCGTACGGGCTTCGCGCACGCGTCCGCAGAAGCCTCACCCCCTCCGGGGAAAAGACCTCGGCACGCGGGCCGTTTGAGTGAAGGACCGGAACCAACCCCCCGGCAGGGCAGTTGACCAGGGCGCTCCATCAGCGGGCACTCGTGCGACAAAAGGATCAAGATGTTCAAGAAGTTCATGACCGCCGCCGCGGTCTCCGCCGTTGCGGTCGGCGCGGGCGCCGCTGCCGCTGCCCCGGCCATGGCCATCGGCAACGACAACGGCATCAACACCATCAACGGCAACGGTGCCACGCAGATCTACGGCAACCAGAAGACCCACGGCGACCAGAGCCCGCAGCTCGGCCTGGTCCAGGGCACCCTGAACAAGCCCTGCATCGGCCTGCCGGCGAAGGTCAACGCCCAGTCCCTGGTCGCCCTGGTCAACGTCGGTGTCCAGGACATCAACGTCCTGTCCAACCCGCAGAACCAGCAGTGCACCGAGAACTCCACCCAGGCCAAGGGCGACGAGCCGCTCTCGCACATCCTGGACAACATCCCGGTCCTCTCGGGCAACGGCTCCGTCGGCAGCTGATCTCCTCCCCCGGACTTCGTCCGGGGGAACCCCGCCCGCGTAGAGCGACGAGGGCCCCGGCAGCGTCCAGCTGCCGGGGCCCTCGCGCGTCCCGCCGTACGCGGCGGGGTCATCCGGTCCAGAAGTCCCACCACCGGGTGAGGATCAGCATCCCGATCACCCCGGTGTGCAGGGCGGGCGGGGCCCAGCCGAACTCGTCGAAGAAGCCGCGCACCGGGCCGGGTGCGGGCAGTGCGCCCGTACGGACGTTGTGCGCGGTGACCGCCCAGAACATCAGCAGGGTCGCCAACCAGGCCAGGCAGCACCACAGGCAGAGCGCGTTGATCTCGTAGAGGGACTGGATCATCAGCCAGGTGCAGAAGCCGACGCCGAAGAGCGTTCCCGCGTGCAGGCCGAGCCAGAACCAGCCGCGGTAGCGGGCGCCGGCCAGCAGGCCCGCGGCGACGCACACCACGACGGCGTAGGAAACCAGCCCGAGCATGGGGTTGGGGAAGCCGAACGCCGCCGCCTGCTCGCTCTGCATCACGCTGCCGCAGGAGACCACCGGGTTGAGGCTGCACGCCGGTTTGAAGTCGGGGTCCTCCAGCAGGAGGAACTTGTCGAGGGTGATCACCCAGGAGGCGAGCAGTCCGGCCGCCCCGGTGAGGGCCAGCAGCCAGGCCAGGCCCTTCGGAGCGGCTCCCGCGGCCTGCGGTCCGCCCTCGTGTCGACTGCCGGGCCTTTCCTGCTGGCGCGGGACGCCCACTGTATTCGTTGCCATGCGGGCCATCGTCCCGCGCTCCACCACAGACCGGGCCGAACCATGCCTCTTCGTACGCAAGTTGACCTGAAGGGGTGGCGGGAACCACGGTTGGTTCCCGGACGTTTTACCGAAGCCCGGACGTTATGTCAGAGCCAGGGGCTACGTTGAGCTCCCGCGAAGTGACAAGCTGCGACGGCCTGGAGACCCACCTTGAGCGATCCGTACGAGACAACCGAGGCGCACCTCGACCGACTCCTCGGCCGCACCCTCAACTCCTTCGACCTGCCCGACCGGTTGGTCGAGCGCCTGGGCACGGCCCTCGCCCACAGCTCTTCGCTGTACACCACCCACCACAGCCCGGCGACGGGGGTGTGGCGCGAGACGCACCGGCACACCTACCTGCTGGCGGACGGCGGTTCGGTCTCCCTGTGGGAGCTCTCCTACCGGCTGGGCGAGCGCGACCGCACGGTCCGGCACGAGGTCTTCGCGAGCAAGGCGGAGACCTGCCTGGCCGTGGCCCGGCTGTTCGGCGCGGCCGCGGCCGACACGGCGCTGGAGCCGGCGCTGCTGCCGGGCGACGATCACCCGGAGAACGACGTCGCCGTGCTGAGCGCGCTCTTCGCGGCCTCGGCGTCGGCGCAGCGGCACCGGGAGTACGCGGTGGAGCAGTCCGCCGACCACGCCCGGCGGGTGCTGCGCCGCGCGGAGAACGCGGACCGGCCCGGCGAGCGGGTCGCGTCGCTGCTGCGGTCGGCGTACGCGCACCACATCACGCAGGCGTTCGGCACCCGGCAGTGCCGCCTCGACGGGCGGGACGCGGGCTTCAGCCTCTACGAGCACGCCTTCGTCCTGCTGGACGGTACGGAGTTCAGCCTGTGGGAGGTCGAGCACACGGCGACGCCGGACGGGCGGCACATGTGCGAGGTGTACGAGAGCGAGGCGGCGGCGCGCGGAGCGATGGAGCTGCGCGCGCGGGTGCGGTGACATCGCCGATCCGTGCGGCGCCAAACGGCGAACGACGAACGGGGAACGACGAACGGCCCACCGGACAATCCGGCGGGCCGTTCGCGCAAGCGGCGGAAATCGGAGGCGTCTATTCTCCGGCGACTCGATAGTCGTTGCGCCGCCGCCTGACGGACGCCGCGTAGGTGAACAGCGACACCCCGATGATCCCGATGCTGAGGACGAAAAACAGCAGGGCGACGTCCTCCACCTTGGTCAGCGCGTAAACGATGCCCGCGAGCACCACGCAGACCCCCAGGCCCTTGAGGGGATTCATTACTCTCCTTGGTTCATTTCCAGGCGGAAACCCGGGTCACGTACGACTTGACGAGGGACGAGACGAGCCAATAGGTCCGGACCACGGTGTACACGAGCTCCGGAAGCAGCGAGGCTTCGACGAGCATTGCCTTCCAGCCGAGATTCCGTACCCGGAGAGCGGGATAGACGATCCAGAAGCCGACGAGGACGAGGAAGACGGGCTGGGCGGAGAAGCCGTGCTTCGCGGCCAGCCACAGCTGCGAGGTCCCCCATCCCAGAACGTAGGCGGATCCGAGGAGCGCCAGAATCATCGTGCAGATGGAGTGCCAGGTGAATTTCGTCCAGCCGCGGGCGCGCAGGGTGTCCACGGTGCCCCGGCTCCACCGCTCACGCTGCTGGATGAGTTCGCGCAGCGTGGGCATCAGGTCGGTGTACGCAATGCAGAGCTGGTTGGCGGTCACCTTCCAGCCGGACTCTTTGAGCGCCAGGGTCGTCTCGTAGTCCTCGACGAGATTGGCGTGATCCTCCCAGAAGACCTCGCCCCGCCAGTCGAGCAGGCTCTGCAGGGCCTCCGACCGGTAGAAGGAGCCGGCCCCGGACATGGTGTGGACGTCCTTGCGGTACCGGGAGTTGGCGGCCCGGCCGTACTCGATGATCTGCATGCCGAGGAGGTAGCGCTGCCACGGGTTGCGCCACAGCCCGGTACGGCCGAGGCAGGCGGCGCTGACGCCGCCGAGCTCGGGGTCCGAGGAGATGACGTTGCGGGCCCGCTCGATGAACTTCGGGTGCAGCTCCGTGTCGGCGTCCATGACCAGGACGTGCCGAACCGCGCTGGTCAGCCGCCCGCCGAGGGCTTCCCGGAGCCAGCCGAGGCCGTAGTTGAGGGCCCCCGCCTTCTTGTGCGGGTTGTCGGGGAGGTCCAGGACGACCGTCGGCGGCGTGCGCTCGTCGTCCGCGAACTGCTGCGCGAAGTCGAAGGTGCGGTCGGTCGAGTTGTTGACCACCACGATGATGAGGTCGGGGCGCCGGGTCTGGCCGGCGAGCGACTCCAGCGACGTGAGGACCCCGAGCTCCTCGTTCCGCGCGGGCACGAGGATGACGGTGTCGTACAGCGTCTCGTCGCCCGCGGTGTCGGGCGCGCCCCGGCCTCTGCGGTGCCGGCTGCGCGAAGCCGCGCGCGCCGTTTGGGCGTGCGAGCCGCGCGCGCGGCGGGCACGCCGACGCTCGATAGTGCCTGACAAGGCGTACTCCCCCATTAACGTTCACACGCAAAAGCCGGCGTCTGGCGCCGAGCTTGCGATCCCCCACGGAGAAGTTACAGCAGACCCGTTTTGGCATCACTGGCCAGTTCCGGTCATTCGGTGAATTCGCGGGGCACTTTCGGTCGACTGCACGCCGTTTCCATCTGACAAAACGTGACAAGATCGACATCCAAGTACCGCGGAATCAGGCGGGCGTGACCTTGAACACGTATCCGGCTCTCGGAGAGTCGACGGTTACGATGACGCGGAATCGGAGCCGTCCACACATGCGATGCGAAGCGGATTCATTCCATCCTGTTCTTTCGTCCCACCAAGGAGCCGTTTCGTGAGCCGTGCCCGCCGCAACTCTCGCCGCCGCGGGGGGACCGTGCTCAAACTGCTGCTCCTTCTTGTCGTGCTCATCGCAGGTGCAGGAGCTTGGTTCCTCTACCCCAAATTCCGCTCTGCTGAACCGGACCCCACGGGAATCGCCGTCCGGTACAAGAGCGAAGGACCGGCCTCGGGTGCAGTAGCCAAGCCCTGGCTGGAAGTTGTGAACAATTCCAAGGAGAGCGTGGCTCTCGTCAACGTGACTCTGCGGTACTACTTCAGCGCCGATGAAGGTTCCGCTTACGGCTCCAATTGCGTCCGGTCGGAGCTCGGGTGCACGAACGTCACCATGAAGATCACCGGGGTGGCGGCGCCGGGTCCCGGCACGAGCCACTACCTCGAGATCGGCTTCGCGGCCGGGGCCGGCAGCCTGGAGCCGGGCAAGAGCAGCAAGGGGATCGCGCTTCAGCTCTACCGGCTCGACCACAAGGACCTGAACCAGGCCGACGACCACTCCTTCAAGGCCAAGACCACCCGGTTCGCGTGGTCGAAGAAGGTGACCGCGTACGTCGGCGGCGCGCTCGCCTGGGGCGAGGAGCCCGCCGGCGCCGCCCCCGCCCCGGGGCAGGCGCCCGCACCGGCAGCGGCGGCGCCGCCGACAGGGCTCCTGTTCGACGCGTTCCGCTACAGCGGGCACGACGACCCGGCGCTCGTCAACAACGGCTGGAAGGTCCGCAGCGGCGAGGGCGGCCCGGGCATCGCCGACACCTGGGCGCCCCAGAACGTCACGTTCCCCGCCGACACCACCGCCCAGGGCGGCCAGGCCATGCTGCTCCGGTCCAGCACCGACGGCACCCCCGAGGGGACCAAACAGGCCGAGCTGCAGAGCGCCAAGCCCCAGTCCTTCACCGGAACCCTAGCCGCCCGGGTCTACCTCACCGACAAGCCCGTGAGCGGCCCCGCCGGCGACCACGTCGTCGAGACGTTCTTCGCGATCTCGCCCTCGGAATCCTCCTCCCAGTACAGCGAACTCGACTTCGAGTACACGCCGAACGGCGGATGGGGCGCACCGGGCCCCCGGCTCGACACCACGAGCTGGCGCGACGCCAAGAAGCCGGACCGGGTCACCCAGGCGCACAAGCGGAGCCTCCAGGGCTGGCACACCGTGGTGATCACCGCCATGAACGGGAAGGTCACTTACAACCTCGACGGGCGCGTGATCTTCACCAACGACAGCAAGTACTTCCCGCGCGAGCGCATGGGCATCCACTTCAGCAACTGGTTCATCGACCTCCCGCTGAAGGGGGCGCGCACCTGGGACATGCGGGTCAACTGGGCCTACTACCGGGCCGATGTGGCGGTGTCCCCGGCAGACGTGCAGAAGGCCGTCGACGGCTTCTATGCCAGTGGTACCAACTACGTCAACACCCTGCCCGCGTCCTGACCGTCACCCTGGTGACAGCGGGAGGTCCAGGGGCGGGTCCTGGGTGACGCGGACCGCGTCGGGGGTCAGGTCCGCGGGGGTCGGCATGGCGCTGCCGGGGAGCCGGACCGCGGCCGCGCCGTGGGCCAGGGCCGCGGCGAGGGCGGCCGGGCCGGTGCCTCCCGCGACGAGGAAGCCGGCCAGGGCGGCGTCGCCCGCCCCGACGTTGCTGCGGACCCGGTCCGCGGGGACGGGGGCGGTGCCGTGGTAGGTGCCTTCCGCGGTGACCAGGAGCTGGCCGTCGGCGCCCAGGGAGGCGAGTACCGCCCCGGCGCCCCGCGCGCGGAGCTCCTGCGCCGCCTCGGCCACGTCGCCCAGGGTGGCCAGCGGGCGGCCCACCGCGGCGGCCAGTTCGGAGGCGTTCGGCTTGATGACGTCGGGCCGGGCCGGGAGGGCCGCGAGCAGGGCCGGGCCCGAGGTGTCCAGGGCGATGCGGGTGCCCTGTTCGTGGGCGCCGGCGACCAGGTCGGCGTACCAGCGGGGGGCGAGGCCGCGCGGGAGGCTGCCGCAGCAGGCGATCCAGGAGGCGCCGCCGGAACTGCCGCGGACCGTCTCCAGGAGCAGGGCCGATTCCGCCGGGGAGAGTTCCGGACCGGGTGCGTTGATCTTGGTGAGGGTGCCGTCCGGTTCGGCGAGGGAGATGTTCGAGCGGGTCTGGCCGGCGATGGAGACCACGGTGACGTCCACGCCCTGGGCGCCCAGGAGTTCGGCGAGCAGGACGCCGGGGGCGCCGCCGAGCGGGAGGACCGCCGTCGTCGGGACGCCCGCGGCGGCCACCGCTCGGGAGACGTTGACCCCCTTGCCCCCGGGGTCGACCCGGTCGCCGGTGGCGCGCAGGACCTCGCCTCGGCCGAGCGAGGGGACCTCGTACGTCCGGTCGAGGGAGGGGTTGGGCGTGACGGTCAGGATCATACGAGCACAACTTCCGTACCGGCGGCCTCGATCGCCGTCTTGTGGGCGGGGTCGAGCCCCGTGTCCGTGATGAGCAGGTCGACGTCCGCGAACGAGCCGAAGCGCGCGAAGTGCTCCTGTCCGGCCTTCGCGGAGTCGGCGAGCAGGACGACGCGGCGGGCGGCGGCCACCGCGGCGCGTTTGACGGCGGCCTCGGCGAGGTCGGGGGTGGTCAGGCCGCCCGTGGCCGTGAAGCCGTTCGTCGCGAGGAAGAGGACGTCGGCGCGGATCTCGGCGTACGCGCGCAGCGCCCAGGCGTCGACGGCGGCGCGGGTGCGGTGGCGGACGCGGCCGCCGACGAGGTGGAGGTCGATGCCGGTGTGGTCGGCGAGCCGGGCGGCGACGGGCAGGGCGTGGGTGACCACGGTGAGGGCCGCGTCGACGGGGATGGCGGCCGCGAGGCGGGCGACGGTGCTGCCGGCGTCGAGGACGACGCTGCCGCCGTCGGGGAGTTCGGCGAGGGCGGCATCCGCGATGCGGTCCTTCTCGTCGGCGGCGGTGGTCTCGCGCTCCGTGAGGTCGGGTTCGAAGTCGAGTCGGCCGGCCGGGATGGCCCCGCCGTGCACGCGGCGGACGAGGCCGGCCCGGTCGAGGGCCTTGAGGTCGCGGCGTACGGTCTCGGCGGTGACCTGGAACCGGTCGGCGAGGGAGAGCACGTCGATCCGGCCCGCCTCGCGGGCGAGGCGGAGGATCTCCTGCCGGCGCTCCGGTGCGTACATGTGGGTTTACATCCGCTCAATGCCCGATTAGTTGGTTTTCCCCACCATACGCCTGGTTACGGGCGCGAACAAAGGAAAACGGACATGCCCGCCAGGAGAAGCGGGCACGTCCGTGAACCGGAGCCGAAGGATCCTAGGAGGCCGGGACCTTCTCGACCGCGGGCTCGGCGGGGCCGGCGTACTCCGAGCCGCCCTCGCGCTGCTCCATCGGGACCGGCTTGCGCGGCAGCAGGAACATCACCGCGAAGATCACGACGAGCACGGCCGCGACCCACCACAGTGCGGCGCGG
The DNA here is from genome assembly GCF_040684275.1 of Streptomyces sp. NPDC091371. Lineage (NCBI taxonomy): Bacteria > Bacillati > Actinomycetota > Actinomycetes > Kitasatosporales > Streptomycetaceae > Streptomyces > Streptomyces sp. NPDC091371. The sequence goes on along the minus strand of NZ_JBFBFP010000009.1, from coordinate 86,634 downwards.
AAGGCCTCGACGTACGGCGGGCCGAAGACCATGTCGTCGTCGATCAGCCCGAAGAAGACGACGGAGGTCAGCGCGAGGCCGAGCGCATTGCCCATCTGGCCGGTGGTGTTGATCAGGCCGGAGGCGGAGCCGGCGTGCTCGCGCGGCACCTCGGAGAGCGTGGTGTCGTTGAGCGGGGCCACGATCAGGCCCATGCCGATGCCCATCAGGATCAGCGGGGCCGCCATCTGCCAGGAGGCGATCCCCATGCCGTAGTGCTCGGACTCCCAGATGTAGAGGATCAGACCCGCGGCCATGATCAGCGCACCGGCCTGGAGCACCTTGCGGCCGAAGCGCGGCACGAGCTTGCCGACGGAGACGCCCGCGGCGGCCGAGACGGCGATGGAGAAGGGGATGCCGGTGAGGCCGGCCCGCAGGGCGCTCCAGCCGAGGCCCATCTGCATGTACAGCGTCCAGACCAGGAAGAAGATGCCGGTCGCGATGCCGAAGGTGAGCTGGACGGCGATACCGCCGGCGAAGCTCTTGACCCTGAAGAGGGAGAGCTCGACGAGCGGGGAGCCGTCCTTCTTGATCTTGTACTTCTCGTACGCGATGAACGCGGCGAAGACGAGCGGCGAGGCGAGCATGCAGACGAAGCCCCACAGCGGCCAGCCGTTCTCGCGGCCCTGGGTGAGCGGGAAGATCAGCATGACCAGGGCGAGGGTCGCGAGGACCACGCCGACGAGGTCGAGGCGCAGGGCCTTGGGTGCCTTGGACTCGCTGATGAAGAGGCGGCCCAGGATCACCGCCGCGATGCCGACCGGCAGGTTGATCAGGAAGATGGGGCGCCATTCGAGGCCGAAGAGGTTCCCCTCGGTGAGCAGTGCGCCGAGCATCGGGCCCGAGACCGCGGCGAGGCCCACGATCGCGCCGAACATGCCGAAGACCTTGCCGCGCTCGTGCGGCGGGAACGTGACGTGGATGATCGCCAGGACCTGCGGGACCATCAGGGCCGCCATGACGCCCTGGAGGAGGCGGGAGCCGACGAGCATGCCCGGGTTCGCGGCGATGCCGCAGAGCAGCGAGGCGATGGTGAAGCCGGCGACGCCGACGAGGAAGACCCGCTTGCGGCCGTAGATGTCACCGAGACGGCCGCCGGTGATCAGGCCGGCGGCGAAGGCGAGGGCGTAGCCGGCGGTGATCCACTGGATCGCGCTGGTGGAGGCACCGAGGTGCTCGCGCATGCTGGGGATGGCTATGTTGACGATCGTGACGTCGACCAGGTCCATGAAGGTCGCGGTCATCACGATGGCGAGCGCCAGCCAGCGGCGGCGGTCTGTGCCGGGTGCTTCCGTAGCTGCTGTCCGCTCTTCTCGTACGGGCCCGTTCGCTCTCTCGGGCGATGTCTTGGACGTCTCGGTGCTCATGAGGAGAAACTTAGACGGGATCTAGGTCAGTTCGTGTCCGCTTTCGCTGGCAATGTGGATCGCATGACCGATACTCCGGCACGGCTGTTCTCCCTGCTGTCCCTCCTCCAGACCCCGCGCGAATGGCCCGGGAGCGAACTGGCGCAGCGGCTCGGGGTGAGCGCGCGGACCATCCGGCGGGACATCGAGCGGCTGCGGGACCTCGGCTACCCGGTGGAGGCCACACTGGGCGCGGAAGGCGGCTACCGGCTGGTGGCCGGGGCCGCGATGCCGCCGCTGCTCCTCGACGACGAGGAGGCCGTGGCGATCGCGGTGGGGCTGCGGGCGGGCGCCGGGCACGCCATCGACGGGATCGAGGAGGCCTCCGTACGGGCCCTGGCGAAGCTGGAGCAGGTGCTTCCGTCGCGGCTGCGGCACCGGGTGGGCGCGCTGCAGTCGGCCACGACCGCGCTGACGCGGGGGGACGGGGCGAGCGTGGACCCGCGGACGCTGACGACGATGGCCGCGGCGGTGGCGGGCCCGGAGCGGCTGCGGTTCGCCTACCGGGCGGCGGACGGGGCGGAGTCGCGGCGGCTGGTGGAGCCGTACCGGCTCGTGAGCACGGGGAGCCGGTGGTACCTGGTGGCGTACGACCTGGAGCGCGAGGACTGGCGCACCTTCCGGGTGGACCGGGTGCGGGAGCCGTTCGCGACGGGTGCGCGGTTCGCGGGGCGGGCGCTGCCGATGGACCCGGAGGAGTTCGTACGGCGGGGCCTGCGGGGTGGGGGGACGTACGTGGTGGAGGCCGCCTTCGCGGCGGCGGCGGAGGGGCTCCCTCCGTGGCTCCGTGCCGTCGCCCTCCCGGGCGGGGGGCCGGAGACGGTGGTCCGCTTCGAGAGCTCGGACGCGCCGGAGTGGCTGGCGGCGCGGCTGGCGCTGGTCGGCGTGCCGTTCACTGTGCGGGAGCCGGGCGCCCTGCGGGCGGCGGCGGGTGAACTCGGGGCGCGGCTTGCCGGAGCCGGCGGGTCGGCCGGCTGAGCCCCGCTCCGCGGAACCACACGGGGCTCCGCCCCGTACCCCGCGAAATCCAGCCCCTCCGGCGTTTGAGGAGCGGGGTCTGGGGCGGAGCCCCAGAGGGTGAGGGGAGCCCCGGCACCTGGGGGGGTGGTACCGGGGCTCGTTCTCGGGTGGGCCGGCCGCGCTAGGCCGCGGCGTCGAAGCCCGTGTCCCGCGCCATCCGCTTCAGCTCCAGCAGCGCGTGCTTCTCGATCTGGCGGATCCGCTCGCGGGTCAGGCCGTGCTGCTTGCCGACCTCCGTCAGGGTCCGCTCGCGGCCGTCCTCGATTCCGTACCGCATCTTGATGATGGACGCGGTGCGCTGGTCGAGCTTGCCGAGCAGGTCCTCCAGTTCCTCGCTGCGCAGCAGCGAGAGCACCGACTGCTCGGGGGAGATCGCGGAAGTGTCCTCCAGGAGGTCGCCGAACTGCGTCTCGCCCTGGTCGTCCACCGACATGTTCAGGCTGACCGGGTCTCGCGCCCAGTCCAGGACGTCGCCCACGCGCTTCTCCGTCGAGTCCAGCTCGGCGGCGATCTCGGCGTGCTCCGGGTCGCGGCCGTTCTCGCGGTTGAACTCGCGCTGGACGCGGCGGATCCGGCCGAGTTCCTCGACCAGGTGGACGGGGAGGCGGATGGTGCGGGACTGGTCCGCGATGGAGCGGGTGATGGCCTGGCGGATCCACCACGTGGCGTACGTGGAGAACTTGAAACCCTTCGCGTAGTCGAACTTCTCGACCGCGCGGACCAGGCCGGCGTTGCCCTCCTGGATGAGGTCGAGGAGCGGCAGTCCGCTGCGCGGGTAGCGGCGGGCGACGGCCACGACGAGGCGGAGGTTGGAACGGATGAAGACTTCCTTGGCGCGCTCGCCTTCGGCGGCCAGCGCCTCCAGCTCCTCGCGTGCGGGAGCGTCGCCCTTCCGCTCCATCTCGCCGTCGAGGATCTGCTGGGCGTACACGCCCGCCTCGATGATCTGCGAGAGCTCCACTTCCTTGGCGGCGTCGAGCAGCGGGGTGCGCGCGATCTCGTCCAGGTACATGCCGACCAGGTCGCGGTCTGCGATCTCCCCGCCCACAGCGCGTGCGCTGCTCGTGGACTGACGACGGGCGACGGCGCGGGTTGCCATGCGTGCTCCCTTGCGATGAGTTCGGTCGCGGTGCGGTGCGGCTGCCGGACTTGGACACTCTCCCGAGTGCCCGCTTCCGAAGGAAACAACGACTGGAATCGGGACAGAATTCCCACGCCGCTCCCTCCTTTTCGAGATCTTGCAGTATCCTGCCCCGCCACGAGAGGGGGACGGATGTCGCAGGACTTCGAGGACGTGCAGGTCAGGCCCGGAACGGAGGCCGATCTGGCACCCCTCACGGGCGTGTACAACCACTACGTCCGTGAGACCGCCGTCACATTCGACACGGCCGTTTTCACCCCGGAACAGCGCCGCCCATGGCTGCACTCCCACCCTGAAGACGGCCCGCACCGGCTTCTGGTTGCCTGGACTGGCGATCGAATGGCCGGATACGCCACAAGCAGCCCATTCCGCCCGAAACCGGCGTACGCCTCGTCGGTGGAGGCGAGCGTCTACCTGGCTCCGCACGCGGTCGGCCGCGGCATCGGGACCGTGCTGTACGAGGCCCTCTTCGCGGAGCTGGCCAAGGAGCCGGTGCACCGTGTCTTCGCCGGGATCGCCCTGCCGAACGAGGCCTCGGTACGGCTCCACGAGCGCTTCGGGTTCCGGCGCGTCGGGGAGTTCACGGAGGCGGGTTGGAAGTTCGGGCGGTACTGGGACGTGCGGTGGTACGAGAAGCGGCTGGGCGACCACCCGTCCGGTGCGGGTGCGGGCCCCTCACGGGGGTGACACCTCTTCCGTCAGGTCGCTCTTGTGGGTGATCGCGAGATCGGGCCACCACGATTACGGTCGGGCTATGGAACCCAAGGAGCGGGCTGCGTTAGCCGCGCCGTTCGTTGCGCCCGGCCCGCCCGGTGTGTCGATCCGTGACCGTCTCAAGGGCCTAACGGATGCCGATGAGAAGGTGTTGCGGCTGGTAGGGGCGTATCTGGGGGCGCTGGCCGGGCGCGATCTCAAGACCCGCTGTTCGGATGGTCTGGAACATTCGAACAAGTCGTGGGCCAGGCGCAAGCGCGATCTGACCCCGTTGTCGTCGTCGCGTTGGGCCGGCAGCCTGACCAAAGCGACGCATGACCAGTGGGCACTGTCTCGCCGCGCTCAAGCCGCGCACCTGACCGGGCTCGATACGGGAATCCACATGCTGCGCCATCGTCTATCCCTCCCCATCGGGGAGAAGGGCACCAAGCGCGCTCCCGGCGGGTACCGGTCGAAACGTGAGTGGTTCACGAAGTCCCGCCGCCTGGCGTGTCTGGAGGAACGCCGCGAGCAGATCGCTGCAGACCGTGAGGCCGGTCGGGTCCATGTCGTGCGCGGCGGCAGGAAGCTGGCAAACACTCGCCACAACTTGACGGCCGCAGGTCTCACGGAGCCTGAGTGGCGGGAGCGGTGGGATGCAGCTCGCTGGTTCCTGTCCGCAGACGGCGAGTCCGGCAAGAGCTTCGGGAACGAGACCATCCGGGTCAGCCCGGCAGGTGAGGTGAGCATCAAGCTGCCGACCCCGCTCGCCGCGTACGCCAACAGCAGGAACGGTCGCTACACGCTGACAGCCAAGGTCGCCTTCCCCCGCCGGGGCACGGAGTGGCGTGACCGCGTGTGCGCGAACCGTGCAGTGGCATACCGCATCCACTACGACACTTCACGGGCCCGCTGGTATCTGGATGCGGCCTGGACACGGCCCGTCGTGCAGTCACTCCCCCTGGCGGCGGCCCAAGCCAACGGTGTCGTCGGCGTGGACACCAATGCCGATCACTTCGCCGCCTGGCGACTCGACTCCCATGGCAACCCCGTTGGCGAACCCCACCGCTTCCCCTACGACCTCACCGGTACCGCTTCCCACCGGGACGCCCAGATGCGTCACGCCATCACCCGCCTCCTCCACTGGGCACAGCGGTGCGGCGTTCGGGCCATTGCCATCGAGGACCTCGACTTCAGCCAGGAGAAAACCCGCGAGAAACACGGCCGGAGGAAGAAGTTCCGACAGCTCATCTCTGGCATCCCCACCAGCAAACTCCGCGTACGGCTAGCATCCATGGCCGCCGAACAGAACCTGGCGATCGTCGCGGTCGACCCCGCCTACACCAGCATCTGGGGCGCGCAGCACTGGCAGAAACCCATGGCCACACCCCACCGCACCACCACCCGACACGATGCCGCGAGCATCGCGATCGGACGACGCGCCCTCGGGCTCCCGATCCGGCGACGGATGGCACCGCCCCACGACGACCGGAGTGATCGTCGTGGGCATCGGACCGTCCAGGCCGAACCGGGCGCCCGAGGGCGTGAGGAAACCCGACGCCGTATTCCCGGACCACGCACACGATGCGCGCAGCCCGGACGCGGAGCGAAAGCGGGGGACCAGCACGCCCAGCACCGTCCGGGGCGTGCGGCTGACGGAGGTCGGTCCTGGCATCAGGACCCACTCCCACTCAGTCCCCAAGAACGGTTCATCGAGGTGTCACCTAGCCGAACTGGAGAGAGCGCTTCGAGAGGCCCATCCAGAAGCCCGTCACCGCATCGCGGCGGGCGGTGAGGTCGCCGGAGGCTTCGGCCGCGCCGAGGGTGACGAAGAGGGGGGCGAAGTGTTCCGTGCGGGGGTGGGCCAGGCGGCCCGAGGGGGATTTCGCCTCGAAGTCGAGCAGGGAGTCCAGGTCTCCCGACGCGAGGGCCTCGTGACCCCAGGCGTCGAATTCGGCGGACCATGACGGGATGCCGGCATGGCGGAGAGCCGCCAGGTTGTGGGTGAAGAAGCCGCTGCCGACGATCAGGACGCCCTCGTCCCGCAGCGGGGCGAGCTTGCGGCCGATGTCCATCAGGCGGCGCGGGTCCAGGGTGGGCATGGATATCTGGAGCACCGGTATGTCCGCCTCCGGGAACATCTCGACGAGCGGGACGTACGCGCCGTGGTCGAGGCCGCGGTCCGGGATGTCCTGGACGGGGGTGCCGGGAGCCTTGAGGAGTTTGCGGACCGCGGCGGCGAGCTCCGGGGCGCCGGGGGCCTCGTAGCGGACCCGGTAGTAGTGCTCGGGGAAGCCCCAGAAGTCGTAGACGAGCGGGATCATCTCCGTGGCGCCGAGGGCCAGCGGGGCCTCTTCCCAGTGGGCGGAGACCATCAGGATCGCCCTGGGGCGGGGCAGGGCGGCCGACCAGGCGGCCAGTTCGCCGGGCCAGACCGGGTCGTCGGCGAGCGGCGGCGCCCCGTGGCTGAGGTAGAGCGCCGGCATCCGGGTGTGCGGCGCGGTCGCGTCCGTGGGGGTCATGGGGGCGCTCCTCCGTGGTCGGTGCGGGGCTGCCCGAAAAGACTAACCCCGCTTGGTTCAAATTTGAACCAAGCGGGGTGGTCAGTCATTCCCGCACGCGCGCCGCCGTCAGTGGGCGATCACCGGGACCTTGACCTCGGCGTCCGAACCTCCGCCGGAGGCCACCACGCCGCCCGCGCCCGGACGGCCCGTGTTGATCAGCGTCAGCGCGATGGCCGCGCTCGCGAGCAGGATGCCGACGGCCCACCAGATCGCCGAGGCGTAGCCCTCGACCATCGCCTGCGCCTGGACGAGCTGCCCGGCCGGGCCGCCCGCCGCGGCCTCGGCCGCGTGGTCGGTGAGGTACGCGGTGGTCGCCGAGGCGGCGATGGTGTTCAGCAGCGCGGTGCCGATGGCGCCGCCGACCTGCTGCGAGGTGTTGACCATCGCGGAGGCGACACCGGCGTCGGCCGGGTCCACCCCGTGCGTGGCCAGGGACATGGCCGGCATGAACGCCGTGCCCATGCCGAGGCCCAGGAGGAGTTGGGCGGGCAGGATGAGCGCCGGGTACGAGGAGCCGACCTCCAGCTGCGTCAGCAGCAGCATGCCGGTGGCGGCGACCAGGAAGCCCGGGCCCATCAGCAGGCGCGGCGCGACGCGGGTCATCAGGCGGGCGCCGATCTGCGTGGAGCCCGTGATCATGCCGACGATCATCGGCAGGAAGGCGAAGCCGGTCATGACGGGCGAGTAGCCCTTCACGACCTGGAGGTAGTAGGTGAGGAAGAGGAACAGGCCGAACATCGAGATGACGGCGAGGCCCAGCGAGAGGTAGACACCGCCGCGGTTGCGCTCCAGCAGGACCCGCAGCGGCAGCAGCGGGGACTTCACCTTGGACTCGACGAAGACGAACGCCGCGAGCAGCGCCGCCGAGGCGACGAACATGGCCACGGTCACGGAGTCCGACCAGCCGGCGGACTCGGCGCGGGTGAAGCCGTAGACCAGCGCGACCAGACCGAGCGTGGAGAGGACCACGCCGGGGATGTCGAGCGGGGCGCGGTTGCGGCCGCCCGCGGGCTCGCGGATGACCATCCAGGCGCCCACGGCCGCGACGATCGCGAACGGGATGTTGACGAAGAACGTCCAGCGCCAGTTGAGGTACTCGGTGAGGAAGCCGCCGAGGATCAGGCCGACGGCGCCGCCGCCGCCCGCGATCGCACCGTAGATGCCGAAGGCCTTGGCGCGCTCCTTGGCGTCGGTGAACATGACGGCCAGCAGCGAGAGCGCGGCCGGTGCGAGCAGTGCGCCGAAGGCGCCCTGGAGGGCGCGGGCGCCCAGCATCATGGCCTCGCCGTTGGCGGCGCCGCCGAGCGCGGAGGCCAGGGCGAAGCCGGTGAGGCCGACGATGAAGGCGTTCTTACGGCCCCACTTGTCGGCGATGCGGCCGCCGAAGAGGAGCAGACCGCCGAAGGCCAGCGCGTACGCGGTGATGACCCACTGGCGGTTGCCGTCGGAGATGCCGAGGTCGGTCTGGGCGGACGGCAGGGCGATGTTCACGATGGTCGCGTCGAGGACGACCATCAGCTGGGCCAGGGCTATGAAGACGAGTGCCTTCCAGCGGCTGGGGTCGGCGGCAGCCTGCGGCGGTGTCGCGGCTGTTTTTGACATGGGGGTACCCACTTCACGGTGCGGAATGACTGGAATTCAGTGAAAAAGGATATTTGGGCCGGACTTGTGAGTCACATGGTTTTCCGCCTCAGGTCCTCCAGCGTGGCCGCCGAACCGGGCAGCACGGAGCGGGCCGGAGCCCTCAACCCGTCGAGGAAGAGCTGGAGATGGCGGTGGGTGAACCGGTCGGTGTCGAGGCAGTCGGTGCCGGGCAGGGGGCGGCTGAGCTGGGACAGGGCGACCATCAGGTCGCCGACGCCGATGTCCGCGCGGATCAGCCCCGCGTCCTGACCGGCGGTCAGCAGGGTTTCGACGGCCGCCTCCAGGGAGGCGCGCGCGTCGAGGAGTTCGGGGTGGTCGCGGTCGAAGCCCTCGGAGAGCATCGGGCACAGGGCGCCGATCCGCTCGTCCGCGGCGGCGTGCGTGAAGCGGCACAGGGCCGCGAAGGCGTCGGGCTCCTCCGCGAGGGAGGCCTCGGCGGAGGCGGTGACCTTGGCCATCACGAACAGCACGACCTGGTGGATCAGGGTGGGGCGATCGGGGAAGTGCCGGTAGAGGGTGGCGTTGCCGATCCCCGCCCGGCGGGCGACCTCGTCGAAGGGGGCGCCGCAGCCGAACTCGACGAACATCTCGCGGGCGGCCGTCAGGATGCGCTCGCGGTTGCGCACGGCGTCGGCCCGCGGCCGCGGTACCGCGCGGGGCACCGGCACTGCCGCGGGCTCGGTCGCGGGGGTGGTGCGGGCGTCCCCCGTGGCCGGGGACGGGTCCGGGAGCGCCAGGTCCACGGGGATCCCGGGGGCGGCGGGTGCCGCCTGGGCTGTGGTGGGGCGCTTCATTCCGGGGCCTCCCTGGCGCTGTGATCCGTACGGCCTCCCCGAAGCGGGGAGCTTGTCCCCACTTCGTGGGACTCCCGTACAAACGGGGAAACGATCCCCGGTTATTTCACTCGCCCGCGTGAGCTGGATCACACGGCGTTCCACGTTCGGACGCCTCCGGCGCGCGGCCGTGCCGGAGCCGTCAGAGGGTGATCGAACAGAGCGCAGACCGGGCAGGTCCGGCTGCCGCGGACCCGAAGGCGATCTCCATGCCGCAGACGCGCCACCGGATACGCAAGCCCCGCCGCACCAGCGCGTACATCAGCATCACCGCGCTGGCCCTCGGCGTCACGGCGACCGCGAGCGCCGGGATATCCAGCCGCGGCCAGTCCGCGTCCGGCCCCGTGGCCACCACCGCCGAATCGGCCCTCGCGCCGTGCCGGATCGCGGGAACGATGGGCGTACAGATGTCCGAGGGGATGCCGACCCCGCCGGGATACTCCCGCTCGACCGGCGAGGTCCGGGCACTGAACCTGATGATCGACTTCCCCGACGCCAAGGGCGAGGGCACGGCCGCGGACCGGCTCGCGGAGTTCTTCCCGCAGACCTCCGACTGGTTCCGCACCAGCTCCTACGGGCGGCTCACCTACCGGGCCGAGGCGCCGATAAGGAACTGGCTGCGGATGCCGATGCCCTTCGCGCAGTACGGGATCGAGCGCGGCTCCGCGTACGAGCCGGGCTACCGGCAGCTCGTCGAACACATCGCGAAGGCCGCCGACCCCGACGTGGACTTCAGCCGGTACGACCTCATCAACATCCTGGTCACGCCGAACGCCGGGCCGTCCGCCCTGGACACCGTCCTGTCGGTGACCTTCTCGGGCAACGGCGAGGCGCCCGTCGCCGACGGCGTGCCGCTGGCCAACACGTCCTTCGTCTACAGCCGGCAGGACGACGGCTCCGGCACCTACCGGGAGACCGGCTACCGGGTGCTCCCCCACGAGAACGGGCACGTCTTCGGCCTGCCCGACCTCTACACCTCCGACGGCGGGGGCACGGTCGGGCACTGGGACATCATGAGCGAGGACTGGGGCGCCAACAACGACCTGCTGGGCTGGCACAAGTGGAAGCTGGGCTGGCTGGACAGCACACAGATCAGCTGCGCGGCGAAATCGGGCACCAGCGACCACGTCCTGTCGCCGCTGGCCGTGGAGGGCGGGACGAAGCTGGCCTTCATCCCCACCTCGGAGAGCGCCGGATACGCGATAGAGGTGCGCACCCGGGCCGGGAACGACGAGGCCGTCTGCAAGCCGGGCGTCCTCATCTACAAGGTCGACTCCGACGTGGACACCGGGCACGGCCCGGTGACGGTCTCGGACAGCGCCGACGCGAGCGGGGGCTGCACCCGGCGGCCCAACGTGCACGCCGAGCTCTCCGACGCGCCGTTCCGGCCGGGCGAGACCTTCACCGACGAGAAGGCGGGCATCAGCGTCTCGGTGGTCGGTGAGCTGCGCAACGGCAGCTACCAGGTCCGGGTCATCCGCCCCTGATCCCCCTGGCGACCGGCCCGCCAGGTCCCGACCTCCGGCCCCCGGCGCGGGCGGCGCCGGGCGGCGAGGGTGGAGGGCGCAATGCCCACACCACCGCGATGGAGGGAGACCCCGTGCAGGCCCTCGTGCTGCGCCGGACCGCGGGCGGGAGCGGCGGCGAGCCCGCCGTGGCCGGCCTGCCCGTCCCCGAGCCCGGTCCGGGCGAGGTCCTCGTACGGACCACCGCCGCGCTCGTCTGCGCCTGGGACGGGCACCCGCCCCCGGCAGAACCCGGCCCGCTCGGGCACGAGGCCGTCGGCGTGGTCGAGGCGGCCGGACCCGGTGTGCCCCGCGCCCTGATCGGCCGGCGCGTCTGCGCCGAGGGGCACGGGCGGCTCGCGGAGTACTTCCGCGCCCCGGCCGCCGACCTGGTCCCCCTCCCCGGCTCCGTCACCGACCACCAGGCCCTGTACGCGGCCGGGGCGCCGGCCACCGGCTTCGAGGCGGCCGAGGAGGCGGCGCCCCGGGCCGGCGGCACCATCGCGGTGTTCGGGCAGGGCGCGGTCGGACTCAGCGCCACCGTGGCGGCCGGGCGGCTGCGCGGAGCCCGGGTCATCGCCGTCGAGCCGGAGATCAAGCGGCAGCGCCTCGCGCTGCGCTTCGGGGCGGACGTGGTGGTGGACCCGGCCCACGAGGACACGGCCGAGCGGCTGCTGGAGCTGACGGGCGGGGCCGGCGCGGACTGCGCGATCGTGGCCACCACCGGGCGCGGGGTGCGCCGGGGATTCCCCAGAAAAGAGAAGAGCACCCCGGGCCGTGGCCGGGGTGCTTCTTCGCCGCGCGCACCGCGCAGATCGGGCCTTAGTAGTCGATGCGGTCGGTCTTGGCCAGCCACGCGTCGAACGGAGCCGTACGGTTCGGCAGGTCGAGCTGCTCGATCGACATCGGCCAGGCGTCGGAAGCCTTCTTCTCGAGCAGGTCGTAGAACCGGCGGTCGTCGAAACCGGCCACCGCGGCATCGTCACGGTCGGCGGCGAAGATGATCCGGTCGACTCGCGCCCACAGGGCGGAGGAGAGACACATCGGACACGGCTCGCACGAGGTGACCAGGACGCAGCCCTCGAGGGAGAAGGTGCCGAGCTTCTGGCACGCGTTGCGGATCGCGGTGACCTCGCCGTGCGCCGTCGGGTCCAGGTTGGAGGTGACCTGGTTGTTCCCGGGTGCGATGATCTCGCCGTCCTTGGCGATCAGCGCGCCGAACGGACCGCCGCCGTTGGCCACGCTCTCGGTGGCCAGTCTGATCGCCTCGTCCAGCCAGGCCTGCTCAAGCGCCTGCGTGCTGGTTTCGTGGGTCTGCGCGGTCATGGTCGCTCCTCTTGGAGATGGTGGGGATTCCCCGGCTGCCAGGCCCGTACGGGACGGGGCTCCCGGGGCAACCGGTGGGGGCTGCGGATGTCGGAACGACGAGGCACCGACGTTGTTCTCCGCTGCGACCGGGGTGGGGTCGGGTTCGACCCGGTCATGCTGCGGAGGGCGTTCACTACCGCCGGGGTGGCGGACGACGGCAGGGCCGTGCGTTTATGACTGGCGGCTCACTTCGATAGTGCGCCGACGGCGCCGCACGGCACTCTCGGCCCCGAGCGGAGCGGGCATGGCTTCCGTCCGGAACCTCCCCACGGGGGAGGCCGGCATGGGCGCGGCAAACATACCGGAAGGGGACATTACGTCACGATTCGGATGAATACCCGCGGTAGCGGTGACACCCGGATCAGGCCGGACGGTCTCGATCTCCCGCCCACGACCAATCTCCCAGTCAAGACTTTTCCTTCGTTTGGCGAACACCGGCATCACACGAGCACCTCTCGACCCTGATGGTGCTGCGGACACGGCACGCGCATTTCCCTGCTTCATTGCGACTTGTGAGGAGTACACAGCCAACCGGGAGGAGACAGATAGGGGTGGAAAACATGAAAACTCCGCAGGCTGAGACCTCCTCTTCGTAGACATCTACAAGACAGGGTCCGCTCCCGATGCCTCCTCTGGTGGATACTCCAGCCCCGGTTCTTCTCGGCCAGAACGGCGATACGGAGTCAGCCACATGCGGTCAACAGCCCGACAGGGAGTGCGAGTTCGACGCACGCGTGGCTGAAAGTGGAATGCCGAAACCACCCCGCCCGGGGGCCCCGATCCGGGCTGAACGATCAGATCACGCCAGCAGCCGCCAGAGCTGTCCAGAACCCGCCGACCGAAAAGAACCCGCCAGTAGGGAGTAGGTCACATAGCCCCCGAAGCCGACATCCGGCACCTGAAAACCGGGCCACGGAGCCCCGACCTGATCCGCTACGCTGTCCCCGGGCCGGCCTCACGGCAGCCCAGGACACCCACCGTCCCGCCTTCGTAGCTCAGGGGATAGAGCACGGCTCTCCTAAAGCCGGTGTCGCAGGTTCGAATCCTGCCGAGGGCACGAACCGAGGACCCCCGACCGCGTCAGGTCGGGGGTCCTCGTCGTGCGCCCTGTGGTTTCATGGCGGACGTGTCGCGTGACGCCGCCTACTGAGAAGTGGGCCGGGCGGTGGTTGGGCAGGCACTTGTCTCGAAGGGCCGGGCCCATGGGCTTCCACGCCGCCGGCTACGGGTGATCTCCCCCGGTTGTCTCGCTGCCATCGCACGCGCACACACCGTGAGGAATCCACACTCCGTGTCATCGTTCAATCAAGCTGTCATCGAAGAGTTCAGGGCCAACGCCGGCCAGGTCGGCGGGCCCTTCGAAGGTGCCGAGCTGGTGCTGCTCACCACCACCGGGGCCAGGTCCCGGAAGCCGCACACCGTCCCGCTCGGCCTCGTACGGGAGGAAGCCGGCGGGGAGCCGTTCGTGCTCGCCTCCGCCGCCGGGGCCGACCGGCATCCCGACTGGTACGGCAATCTGCTCGCGCACCCCCTCGTGGAGGTCGAGACCGGAACCGAGACGTACGAGGCCGTCGCCGTGCCCGCCGAGGGGGCGCGGCGGGCCGAGCTGTTCGCGCTCGCCGTGCGCGGGGCGCCCGGGTACGGGGAGTACCAGGCGCGGACCGCGCGGGTGATCCCCGTCGTGGGCCTCCAGCGCACGCACGCGGCGGCCCCCGGCGAGGGCGGGATCGCCGGGAAGGTGCTGGAGGTGCACGGCTGGCTGCGGGCCCAGCTGGCCCTCGTACGCGACGAGGCGGCGCGGGCGGGCGGACCGGCCTCGCTCGGGATGCAGCTGCGCCAGCACTGCCTGGCGTTCTGCCACTCGCTGGACTTCCACCACCGGAGCGAGGACGGGGGCCTGTTCCCCTTCCTGGAGCAACGGCATCCGCACATGCGGGAGTTCTTCCGCCGGCTCGACGGCGAGCACCGCACCATCGCCCGGCTCCAGGAGGAGCTGGTGCGTGCGCTGGACGGGCCCGGCGGCGGGTTCAGTGCGCGGGTGGAGCCGCTGAGCCGGGAACTGGAGGCGCATCTCGACGCCGAGGAGGCGCACCTGCTTCCCGTACTGCGGGCGCTGGAAGCGTGACGCGGGCCTCGGCGCCCCCCGCCTCGCGGTTGCGGAAGGTGAGGGTGGCGCCGAGGGTGCGGGCCTGGCCGGAGGCGATGGTCAGGCCCAGGCCGTGGCCCTTGTTCATGCCCTCCGTACGGAACCGCTGCGGGCCGCAGGTCAGCAGGTACGCCGGGTAGCCGGGGCCCGCGTCGGTCACGGTCAGGGTGGGGCCGTCCACCGTGACCGTGACCGGGGCCGCGCCGTGCTTGTGGGCGTTCGCGATCAGGTTGCCCAGGATGCGGTCCAGGCGGCGCCGGTCCGTCTCCACCTGCGGGGAGGAGAGCACGGTGAGGGCGGTGTCGGTGCCGGAGGCGCGGATCGTGCGCGCCGCGACCTCGGCCAGGTCGTACGAGTCCAGCTCCGCGCGCTCGCTGCGGGTCTCCAGCCGCGATATCTCCAGCAGGTCCTCCGTGAGCGCGCGCATCGCCCGCACCCGGTCCCGGACGAGTTCCGCAGGGCGGCCCGGCGGCAGCAGTTCGGCCGCCGCGATCAGGCCGGTCAGCGGGGTGCGGAGCTCGTGGGCCACGTCGGCCGTGAAGCGCTGTTCCGCTTCGAGCTTGGCCTGGAGGGAGGCGGCCATCGTGTCCAGGGCGCGCGAGACGGCCGCCACCTCGTCGCGGGAGCGCGCGGAGTCCTCGACCCGCGCGTCCAGGTCGCCCGCGGTGATCCGGCGGGCCACCTGGGCCGTCTGGTGCAGCCGCCGGGTGATCCGGGTGACGCCGAACGCGCCGATGACGAGGGTGCCGCCGATGGCCAGCCCCGAGGAGCCGAGGATGGCCCGGTCCAGCTCGGCGATGGTGCGCTCGCTGCCGGTGAAGTCCACGGAGACGGCTATGGCGGTGTCGTGGTCGGCGGGGGCCGCCGCCCACATCGCGGAGCGGCCCCGGTGTTCGCCGACCGCCGTGCCGCGCTTGCCGCTCACGGCCAGTGCGCGCAGGTCGGCGGGCAGGCCCACGGGGTCGATGCCCTCGCCGCGCGCCGTGCGCCCGCCGGTCTCGTACTCCTTGATGACCCGTTCCAGCTTGCCCAGGGCCTTCTCGCGGGCCGTGGTGACCGTCTGGTGGGTCATCGCGCCGTGCACGAGACCGCCGAGGAGGGCGGCGAGCCCGCAGCACATGAGCGTGATGAAGACCGCGGCCTTCCAGGTGAGGGTCGAGGTCCAGGCGGGCAGACGTGGGCGGGGGCGCGGGGTCATCGGCTGGGCTCCGACAGGTTGCGGATGATCTGTGAGGTGATCGTTCCCGGTCGGTTCACGGTAATACGCGGGGCCCGGGGGGCGACGGGCGGCCTCCGGGCGGCGCCGGATCAGGCCACGAGGTCGGCGTAGAAGATCACGTTGTTGGTGCGGTGGCCGTCCTTGATCTCGCCGCCGCAGGTGAGCAGGCGCAGCTCGGGGCGGTCGGTGTCGCCGTAGACCTTGCCGGTGGGGAAGTCCTTCTTGTTCACGTCCTCGATCTCCCGGATCTTGAACGTGGCCGTCTTCCCGTCCTCGCGCGGCACCTCGACGAGGTCGCCGAGCTTGATCTTCTTGACGTCCTTCATCAGCGCCGGGCCGTGCCGGGTGTCGAAGTGCGCGACGAGTACGGAGACGCCCTTCTCGCCGGGGGTGACGCCCCCGGTCCACCAGCCGGGGCTGTTCGCGTCGGTGTCGGCGTCCGGCACGCCCAGCTCGCCTGTGGCGGCGTCCACCGTGAGGTCGACCATCTTCTTCGCGTCCACACCGGCCGCCTCGACCTTCATCCCGGTCGGCTTCGACCTGGGGAGGGCGGGGGCGCCCCCGGGCGCCGGGGCGGGGGCGGCGGTGCTGCCGACCCTGGGATCGGGCACCGGCTTCGGCGCGCCGCAGGCGGCGAGGCCGCCGGTGACCGCGACGGCGAGGGCCGCGGCCGCGACGAAGCGGGTCGGGCGGGCGGGGACGGCGGTGCGGGTCATGGAGTACTCCGGGCAGGCGCGGTGCCCGAGCCCGCCGGACGGACGCACCACGCGCCCGCCCGCGGCGCACCGGGCTGGGTGACGGGAAGGGGGCCGCGCCGGCCGCGGCAACCGGGTGGCCGCGACGGGCGTCGGGTCGCGGCCGGTACGCCCGCAGGCCGGTAGGACCAGCGGGCCGGTTTCGGGCCCGGCCCGCGACACAACCGATGCTACGAGCCCCATGTGTGCGCATTCCATCGGCTATGTAACGGTCATCCGGATACCGCCCCGCGAAGCCGTCAAGATCCGGGGCAGGGCCGAGGCCCCCGGCCGCAGACGCACGAAAGCCCTCCCGGCCATGAACCGGAAGGGCTCCGCCACCTCGAATCAGCTCAGGCCGCTACTGCGTTCGCCGATGCGGTCACCCTGCGGAGTGCCGGCCCGCTTGAGCGCGGCCTTGGTGTGCAGTCCGCCCTTCACCTTGCTCCGCAACGGCCCCTCGAAGCCGTGGCCCTGCGTGCGCGGCAGCACCCGATCCTGCGCCTGCGCCCTCGCGATGGCTGCCCGGACATCCTGCTTCTGCTCTTTGGTCATCCCGTCGTCAACTCCCTCGGGAAGCACAGCACCCAATCGGACTATTGGGATCGTATGCAGATATGCGGACGAACGCACCCGGACCGACGTTAAAGAATTACGGATCACGGAGCCGGCCGCGGCGGCGGCCCCAGCGTCCGGTGGATCAGCTCCTCCGGGCACGGCGTCCCCCGCGGCAGCTGGTACTTCGCCCCCACCTGGTACTCCCCCGGCGCCGGGGCCAGCAGCTCCGTCCACACGTCCCCGGCCGCGTCCGGGGCGGCCTTGAAGAGGCAGCCGGCCGTGTTCGCGTACTCCTTCGGGAGCGAGCTCCCGGCCCCGCTCCGCGCCCTCGACGCGAAGCTCTCCTCCGGCGGCGGCACCGGCTTGCCCGCCTTGTCCACCAGCCCCAGCCACGGCGAGTGCGGGATCCGCACCAGCACCCGCCCGGCCACCTTCACGTCGATGACCAGCCGGTCCGCGCTCGCCCGCACCACGGTCGCCGGCCCGGCCACCAGACCGGTCGGCTCGTGGACCTTGAACAGCTGCCAGTTCGCGTCGCCCCACACCTGCTGGAGGTACGGGAGCCCGCCGCGCACCAGCTTCGCCTCGGATTCCCCGCCCGAGTCGGGTTTGTCGGCGGGCAGCACCACGTAGTGCACGGCCCAGCGCTCCAGCCAGGCCCGGTAGCTGTCGGCGTTCAGGGTGTCGTCGTAGAAGAGCGGGTTCCGCTCCAGGTCGGCCTGCCGGTTCCAGCCGCGCGCGAGGTTCACGTACGAGGGGAAGGCGGAGGACTCCCTGTGGCTGCTGGCCGGGACCACCTCGACCCGGCCGCGCTCGGCGCCCGCCTTCTTCAGCTGGTCGACGAGCGGGGCCAGCTCCCGGTTCCAGGCGGCCACCGGGGTGGTGCGGACGACGTCCGTGACGCTGTTCGTGGTGATCCAGGCGTTCAGCCCGGCGAAGGCCAGCAGCAGCGCGTACCAGCGCCGCGAGCGCGGCACCGCGTACGGCAGCGCGGCCAGGAGCACGGCCCCGCCGAACAGCATCACCAGCCGGGTGACGTTGGAGCCGACCTGCGAGTCGATCGCCCAGGTCAGGAAGACCCCGACGGCATAGACCCCCGCGGAGAGCCGGACGGTCCGCCACCGCTCCGGTACGAGGAAGAGGACCGCGAGCGCGAACACGAACGGCAGCCACGCCGAGCCGAACTTCATGGGCTGCGTCCCGGAGAAGGGGAACAGCCACGCCGACAGCCCGACCACGGCCACCGGAGCCAGCCCCAGCGCGTACGCACCCGGGCGCCGCCCGCTCAGGAACAGCGCGGCCGCGACCACCCCGAGGAACAGCCCCGCCACCGGACTGGCCGCGGTCGCGAGCCCGGCCAGCGGAGCGGCCACCGCGGCCTTGGCCCAGCGCCGCTCCGACCACTTGCGGGGCCAGCAGAAGACGGCGGCGACCGCACCGAGCCCGAACATCACGCCGAGCGCGAAGGTGACCCGGCCCGACAGGGCGTTGCACAGCAGCCCGTACACCCCCGCCAGGGCGGGCCACAGCGGCTCGCGGACGGCCCCCCGGCAGCGGGTCAGGACCAGCGCGAGCAGGCCGGCCGAGACGGTGCCCGCGATCATCAGCGTGGTCCGGACGCCGAGCACGTGCATGAGGTACGGCGAGACCACGCTGTACGAGACGGGGTGCATGCCCCCGTACCAGGCGAGGTTGTACGCGGAGTCCGGGTGCCGGCCGACGAACTCGGCCCACGCGTCCTGCGCGGCCAGGTCCCCGCCGCTGTTGGCGAAGCTGAAGAACCAGACGACGTGCAGCAGCCCCGCGACCACCGTGGCCACGACCACCGGATTGCGCCGGGCCCAGCCGAGGACGGGCGGCCGGACGTCGCCGCCGGCCGGCGGCGCGACCACCTCGCGCTCGCGCACACGCCGGTCCTGCCGCTCAGCGGTGGTCACAGCCGTACTCCCCACATGAGTCCACGCCCGCGCACGCGCACGTGCGCACGCCCCCGTCCGCTAGACGCGATCCGGCGCCCCGGGGTTGCCCGGGACGCCGGATCCGCGCTCTCACCGACGGTCAGCCGACGCGCGTCAGCTTGCTGCCGATGCCGGGCGCGACGAGGTCGTCCTTCAGCGCCACGGGCACCTTCACCTGACTCGCGCCCTCACCCACGGTCAGCACGCCCATCTCGGTGCCGGCCTTCGCGGTCTGCGGGATGGCGCCGGCGCCGTCCGAGAGCTTCACGTTGACGGTGAGCGAGGCCCAGCCGATCGCCTGCACGTCGGCGGTGGCCACGACCGGCGCCTGGCCGCCAAGGCCGTCGTCCACGTAGCCGACGACTTCGCCCTTCTTGACGACGACCGCGCCTTCGAGGGCCTTCTGGGTGGCGAGCATCAGCTGCTTGCTCGCCGCGATGACGCTGTCGATGATCGGCGGCTTGTGCTGGCCGAGGACGGCTCCGACGATCAGCTGGTTGGTGCCGCCGATCTTCTTCTGGGCGGCGAAGAGGAGGTTTCCGCCGGCCTTCGTCGTCGTACCGGTCTTGATGCCGAGCGAGTCGTTGACCGGGACCAGGCCGTTCCAGTTCCGCCAGGTCTTGCCGTACGGGTCGACCCAGTTGGGCTTCTTCGTGATGTCGAGCAGCACGTCCATCTCGACGAGCTTCAGGCCCAGCTTGACCTGGTCCTCGGCGGTGCTGACCGTGGTCGCGTCCAGACCCGAGGGGTCGGTGTACGTGGTGTTGGTCATGCCGAGTTCCTTGGCGGTGTCGTTCATCTTCTTGACGAACGCCTCCTGGGAACCGGAGTCCCAGCGCGCGAGCAGCCGCGCGATGTTGTTGGCCGACGGGATCATGAGGGCGGCGATCGCGTCGTACTCCGTGATCTTGTCGCCCTCCGTGACCGTGTCGAGGGTGGACTCGTTGTCGGTCGCGTTGTTCTTCTTGCCCTCGGTCTCCGCCGTCTTGTCGACGTCGATCATCGCGCCCTTCTCACCCTTCTTGAAGGGGTGGTCGCGCAGGATGATGTACGCCGTCATCGACTTGGTGACGCTGGCGATCGGGACGGGCTTCTGCTCGCCGGACTGGCCGAGCGTGCCGAGGCCGGCGGCGGCCATGTAGGCCTGGCCCTCGCTGGGCCAGGGCAGCTCGGGCTTGGAGCCGCCGAAGGTGTACGAGGACTTCGCGGTCATCACGAGCTTCGGCTGGGGCAGGGGGCGCACCAGCTGGACGACGGCGAGGATGATCGCCAGCAGGACGACGATCGGCGCGTAGATCTTGAACCGCCGGATCGCCGTGCGCAGCGGGCTCGGCGGCGGGGGCGGGTTGTTCGTGAGGTCCGCGAGCAGGTCGAGCGGCGGCTTGGGCGGCAGCGGCTGCTGCATGGTCCGCTCACTGCGGTCCGCGGTGGGCTCCGCCGGTGTGGGGGGCTTGGGCGCGCTCGGCGCGGCCGGCGGCTTCGGCTGCTGCCCGGGGCCGTCGCCGCGCAGCGGTACGAACGTACTGTCCTTCGGCACCCGGAAGGCCGCGGTCCGCTCACTGTCACCCGGCCCACCCGCGGCGGGCTTCGGGGCGGCGGGAGCCGAACCGGAACCCGGCTTCCCGGCAGCGAGGGCCGCACCCGGCGCGGGCTTCACGCCGTCGGCCGCCCCGGCCGCGGGCTTCGCGGCACCCGAAGCGGAACCAGGCTTCACGGCCCGGAACACAGCCGTGCGCTCACTGTCGGCCGGCTCGTCGGCGACGGGCTTCACGGCGTCAGCCGCCGCCCCTTCCGAGGCAGAACCGGAACCCGGCTTCCCGGCACCAGAGGCCGGCCCGGCCGCGGGCTTCACGGCCCGGAACACGGCCGTGCGCTCGCTGTCGGCCGGCTCATCGGCGACCGGCTTCGGAACAGCGGGAGCCGCAGGCTTCGCGGCGTCAGCGGCCGCCCGCTCCGGGGCAGAAGCGGAACCCGGCTTCGGGGCAGCGGGGGCCGCACCGGGCGCGGGCTTCGCGGCGTCGGCCGACCCGGCCGCAGGCTTCGCGGCGCCGGAAGCGGAACCAGGCTTCGAGACCCGGAAAACGGCCGTGCGCTCGCTGTCGGCCGGCTCGCCCGCGGCGGGCTTCGGCGCGTCAGCAGCCGCCCCCTCCGGGGCAGAAACGGAACCCGGCTTCACGGCCCGGAACACGGCCGTGCGCTCGCTGTCGACCGACTGATCGGCAACAGGCTTCGGAACAGCAGGAGCCGTAGCAGCCGCAGGCTTCACGGCGTCAGCCGCCGCCTCGCCCAGGGCAGAACCGGAACCCGGCTTCGCGGCAGCGGGGGCCGCCCCCGGCGCAGCGTCATCCGCATCACCGGCCGGCTCGGCCGCGGGCTTCGCGGCGTCGGAAGCGGAAGCAAGCTTAGAGACCCGGAACACGGCCGTGCGCTCGCTGTCGGCCGGCTCGCCCGCGGCGGGCTTCGCCGCCTCGCTCGGGGTCGGGACGGAATCCGGCTTCCGGGCAGCAGGGGTCGTACCGGGCGCGGGCTTCGCGGCGTCGGCCGGCGCCTCGTCCGAGGCGGATTCCGGTTCGGCCTGTCCGGAGGACCCGGCGTCGGTCGTGGCGACCCAGGCCGCCACCGCCTCCCGCAGCGGATCCCGCCCACCGGCACCGGTCGCGCCCTCGCGCTCCCGCTCGGCAGGAGCACCGGCAGCGGCACCGCCCTCGGCCTCGGCCTCGGCAGCACGCTCCGTACCGGCGCCACCGGCAGCGGCTGACTCGGGCTCAGGGTCCCTCGGCCGCAGTACCGACAGCCTCGGGTCGCGCGCCTCGGAGGACTCCACCGCCCCCGGCGTTCCTTCATCTACCGACTTGTCGGGGGACTCGCCCGCCACCGTTCCTCCTCCATCGACGCCACGACCGGTTGTCCGAATGTCTAACAGTGTCCCGTCTCGGGGGCATCGCCCCCGTGCTAGACGAGAACGACATAGCTGCGGGTTCCCCCACAAAGCAGGCAGGCGCTCTCGACAGATGAATGTGAGAGGCGTCACCCTGTCACTCATCCACGCGGGGAGGCATGGATGGGCAGGAGCCGCAGAACAATTCCGGAGGAGCTTCTGCTGCTCGCCTTGGACCCGACCACGGGCACCACGGCGCAGCCGCAGTCGCTCGACCTCGGCCTGGCCGGGGCACAGCTAGTGGAGCTGGCTCTGGCAGGACGGATAGCCCCTGACGGGGATCGTATCGCCGTGGTGATGCCACGGCCGACAGGAGATCCGACTCTGGACTCCGCACTGGAACTGCTGCGCAGGCGCGGCAGCCCGGTACGGGCCGTTCACTGGATCGGTGGACCCCGGCTGGGGCTCCGCCAGATTTACCTCGCGCACCTGGAGCGCTGCGGCATGGTCCATGCCGTCGCGGGACAGATGTGCGGCGTGTTGCCGACGACTCGCTACCAGGCGACCGACACGGCGATCAGCCGGGAGATCCGTGCCCGGCTGGACACGGCGATCCGCACCGGTGTCCCACCGGACCCGCGGACCGCGGCGCTCGCCGCCCTGGCCCACGCGGTCGGACTCGGCAAGCACCTGTACCCCGGCAACGAGGGGCGGTCGTCCAGGTCCCGGCTGCGGGACCTGATCCGGCACGACCCGATGGGCGGTCTCGTGGCGCACGCCGTCATGGACGTCCAGAACGGCGTGGCGGCACAGCCGCGCCGCGACCGCGCACCGGCCCAGCCGGCCGCCCGGGCCACGGCGAGCGGTGTTCCGCTGCAGCCGCGCCGGACGGGTGCGATGGCCCGCGCGGCCGCGCACTGATCGAGCTCCACCCGTTCGAGAGCCACCAGCGCGCGGGGTGGCGGGTCCGGTTCGCCGGTCCCGCCACCCCGCGCGTCTGCTTTTCCCTGCCGTTCCCGGCCGTTCCCCAGCGGCGCCGCACGCTTCGGTGGCAGTCTGCTCAAGACCAGACACGCAGAGAGACAGCTGCTGCACGACAGAAGAAGGCGGAGGTGCCGTTCACGTGGCGTCCAATGTCAATCCCACCGTCCGACGCCGCCGACTGGGCATGGAGTTGCGCAAGCTCCGCGAGGACAAGGGCATGACGGCCGAGCAGGTCGCCGAGCGCCTGCTCGTCTCCCAGTCCAAGATCAGCCGGCTGGAGAACGGCCGCCGTTCCATCAGCCAGCGCGACGTCCGCGACCTGTGCGACGTGTACGAGGTCGAGGACCGCCGGCTCGTCGACTCCCTCATGCAGATGGCGAAGGACTCGCGCCAGCAGGGCTGGTGGCACGCCTTCGGCGACATCCCGTACAGCGTCTACATCGGCCTGGAGACGGACGCCGCCAGCCTGCGCACCTACGAGCCCCTGGTCATCCCGGGGCTCCTCCAGACCATGGAGTACGCCCAGTCGCTCGTCCGCGGCGCCTGGCCCGAGACCGCGCCGACCGACGTGGAGAAGCGCGTCCAGGTCCGCATGCAGCGCCAGAAGCGCCTGTCCGAGACGGACAACAACAATCCCGAGCTCGGCCCGCTGCGCCTGTGGGCGGTCATCGACGAGGCCGCGCTGCGCCGCCGGGTCGGTGACGCGCAGCTGATGATCCGGCAGCTGGAGTACTTGATAGAGCAGTCGGAGCAGCCGCACGTGACCGTGCAGGTGATGCCCTTCTCGCTGGGCGCGCATCCCGGGGTCAACGGCCAGTACGCCATTCTGGAATTCCCGGACGCCGCCGACTCGACCGTCGTCTACATCGAGGGCGTGACGAGCGACCTCTATCTGGAGAAGGCCAACGACGTCCAGAAGTACAGCGTGATGTACGAGCACCTGCGCGCGCAGGCGCTCAATGTCGACCAGACCCGTGAGTTCATCTCCGGGATCATCGACCAATACGCGGGAAAAAGTGACTAGACCTCAGGAATCGGGCGGGGCGCGAAAGTGGATCGGTAAGGTACACCGTCACTCCCCGGCCGCAGAAGGCCTGATCGGAATATGCCACTCGGTCGGGTGAACGGCCTCTTCACCCGTCCGGAGCTGCGGGTAGCGTCGTTCCGGTCAGCCGAAAACCGGCCGACGCGACACCGGAACCACTCGCTGAACCGGAGAGAAACATGGCTATTCGCCAGGGCGCCACGGACAACTGGACCAAGTCCTCCTACTCCGCCAACGGCGCCTGCGTCGAGGTCAAGTCCCCCGTCATGGAGGCCATCGCCGTCCGCGACTCGAAGGTGCAGGACGGTCCGTCCCTCACCTTCGCGCCCGGCTCCTGGACCTCGTTCGTCGCCGACGTCACCGAAGGACGGATGGGACGCCTCGCCTGAACGTCGCGGCATGCGTCCCAACCACCCCGTCAGTACGACCACCAGCACCACCAGCACCACCGACTGGAGCCCTCTCGACCGGCACGCCGTCCTGGCCGAGGGGGCTCGGCCATGTCCGGCTACCGCAGCTGGTCGACGTACCGGTCGGTCCCCGGCACCGTCGGGATGAACGGCGCCACCAGCTCCACCCGCCCCAGCCCCGCCGCCGCGACCTCCGCGTCCAGTCCCTGGAAGCGGTCCCAGCAGGTCCGCGGATCGGCTTCGAGGAACCAGAGCAGCGTGAGGCGGGTGTCGACCCCCTCCACCTGCTTGACGTAGGTCATCCGGTCGCCGGGCAGCGGCGTCGGCCGGAAGACGGTCACCATCGCGGCCGGTGACCCGTGCAGCCGCTTCGGCAGCGCGCTCGACCGCAGCCATTCCAGCAGCTCGGCCCGCTGCTCCGGCCCGTCGGCGTCGACGACCTGGACCACGAGTCCCGCGTACGGGTGGTCGAGGGCGTGGAAGTCGCGGGGGCCGGCGGCGCCGTCGCGGTAGACGGTGGCCTCGTGGTCCTGGAAGGACGTGAACACGTGCGTCCGGTCCTGGTAGACCCGGCCGTCGCGGCCCAGGCGCTTGTTGATGCCGACGGTCCACTTCATGTGCTCGTCGTAGCGGCCCTCGGTGACCCAGTACGTCGAGATGTAGCAGCCCGCCGTGACGGGCTGGGCGACGGCCGACTTCTCCGGGTAGCGCAGCTCCTGGAGTTCGCGGGTCGCCACCCAGCGGCGGCCGGCGTACATCCAGGGCATGGCCATGGCGCCGGCGTAGTAGTGGTCGTCCTCGTACCAGCGGTTGTACGCGAACTCGTGGCCCGGGTGCGGTTCCACCATCGTGATGAGCGCGTGGCCGGGGCGGACGCCGTAGGGGCCGACGGCCGCGAGGTCGGCGTAGTCCTCGACGCGGGTGTCCTGCTGCCTGTCTGTCGTCATGGGACCGGTCTAGCTGATGCGACGTCAGATCGGGAGGGGTCGGGCGCCCGCCGGTTCACGACCTGATACATGCATGCCATATACAAGCTTCTGTGGTTACGATGCGCGCACCCGAATCCCGAGGAGCCACCGTGCCTGCCGCCGCCGCCACTCCCGCTTCCGTCACCGCGCCCCCCTCGTTCGCCGCCCGGGCCACCTCCGTGGAGGGGTCCCCCGTGCGCGAGATCCTCGCGCTCACCCAACGCCCCGGGGTGATCTCCTTCGCCGGCGGCCTCCCCGCACCCGAACTCTTCGACACCGAGGGCCTGCGGGCCGCGTACGACGCCGCGTTCGCGACGTCCGCGCGGCGCGCGCTCCAGTACTCCACCACCGACGGCGACCCGGAACTGCGCGCGGCCGTCGCCGCCCGGGCCACCGCGCGGGGGCTCGCGACGGACGCGGACGACGTACTGATCACCTCGGGCTCCCAGCAGGCGCTCACGCTCATCACCGCCGCCCTGGTCGAACCCGGCGACGTCGTCCTGGTCGAGAACCCCACCTACCTGGCGGCGCTGCAGTGCTTCGGGCTGGCGGGGGCGCGGGTGGTGCCCGTGCCCTGCGACGAGGAGGGCATCGTCCCGGAGGCCCTCGCCGACCTCGTCGGGCAGGAGCGCCCGAAGCTGCTCTACACGATCCCCACCTTCCAGAACCCGACCGGCCGCACCCTGCCGGCCGGCCGCCGGGCCGCGGTCGCGGAGATCGCGGCCCGCATGGGGCTGTGGCTGGTGGAGGACGACCCGTACGGAGACCTCCGCTACGAGGGCGCGGACGTCCCCTGGCTGGCCGCGCACCCCGGGGCGGAGGACCGTACGGCGCTGCTCGGGAGCTTCTCGAAGATCATGGCGCCGGGGCTGCGGCTGGGCTGGCTGCGGGCGCCGGCCGCGCTGCGCCGGGCCGCGGTGGTCGCCAAGCAGGCGGCCGACCTCCACACCTCGACGGTGGACCAGCTGGCCGCGGCCCGCTACTTCGCCGCGGTGGACCTGGACGCCCACATAGCCACGGTCCGCACGGCGTACCGGGCCCGCCGCGACGCCCTGCTGGCGGGCCTCGGCGACGCCCTCCCGGCGGGCTCCTCGTGGAACCGGCCCGAGGGCGGCATGTTCGTCTGGGCCCGCCTCCCCGAGTTCCACGACGCGGCGGCCCTGCTCCGCGCGGCGATATCCCGCCAGGTGGCCTTCGTCCCCGGAGCCCCCTTCTTCACGGGCTCCCCGGACCCGCGCACCCTGCGCCTGTCCTTCTCGACGCACACCCCGCAGGAGATCGCGGAGGGCGTCTCCCGTCTGGGCGCGGCCCTGGCGGACCACGGGCTGCGTACGGGCTGACGGCCGGCGCGGGCCCTCAGTGCTGGAGCGCGACCTTGAGCAGCACGATGAGCAGCCCGAGCAGGAGGTTGGCCACGGCGGCGACCGCCATCAGCCCGCGCGTGGCGCCGGCGCGGCTGGCGGCCAGGACCGACCAGCCCACCTGGCCGGCCAGGGCCACGATGAGGGCCAGCCAGGCCATTCCCGCCGACCCCAGCCCGAACAGCGGGCTGACGGCCGCGGCGAGGGCCGGTGGGACGGCCGCCTCGATGATCGGGCGTTCCTCCCTGGCCCTGCCGCGGATCACGCGCCAGCTCAGGTGGCGCACGATGCGGGCCCCGAAGATGCGCGAGAAGACGTGGGCGGCCCAGAACACCACACCGGTGGACAGCAGCAGCACGACGAGGTGCAACCGCGGGAACGGGCCGGGCACTCCGGCACCGACCACCACGGAGGCGGCGAGCAGCGAGCCGTAGACGGCGCCGGAGTAGTCGCCACGCGCCGCTCCGGCCTCCTCGGGGCCGTCGGAGGGCGCCCCCGGACGGCCCCCGTCTTCGCGATGGGCCACGTGGGTTCGACCTCCGTTCCGCTGCGGACGGCAGGAGCACCGGGCAAGACTCATTGTGGGGCCGCCCGTGAAGCCGGGCATCCGCAGCACGCCAGGCGCTGCCGGGAGCCGACGGGGACGGACTGAGACCGCCGGGGCCGTCCCGGCACCGCGGCCACCGCGAGGCACCCCCGGGCACCGCCGGGCGCAGGCATGGGCCGACAGGCGCCGCCGGGCGCAGGCGCGGGCCGACAGGCGCCGCCAGGCGCAGGCATGGGCCGGGAAGCGGCCGCGCCCCCTTCACATCGCCGGACCGCCCCCGTACCCTGACGCACCGTCAGATCTATGGCCCCGCCCCAGGAGGCGCACCATGCTGCTGCAAGGGAAGACCGTCATCGTCTCCGGCGTCGGGGCCGGCCTCGGGCACCAGGTGGCCGCCACCGTCGTGCGCGACGGGGGGAACGCCGTGCTCGGGGCCCGCACCGAGGCGAACCTCGCGAAGTCCGCCGCCGAGATCGACCCCGACGGGATCCACACCGCCTACCGGACCACCGACATCTCCGACGAGGCGCAGTGCGAGGCCCTGGTGACGCTCGCGCGGGAGCGGTTCGGCGGGGTCGACGCCGTCGTGCACGTCGCCGCCTGGGACTCGTACTTCGGCGGCATCGAGGACGCCGACTTCGGAACCTGGCAGCAGATCATCGACGTGAACCTGCTGGGGACGCTGCGGATGACCCGCGCCGCCCTGCCCGCCCTCAAGGAGCGCGGCGGCTCCGTGGTCATCATCGGGACCCAGTCCGCCGTCGCCGCGCCCAACGAGGTGCAGCAGGCCGCCTACGCCGCCTCCAAGGGGGCGCTGACCTCGGCCATGTACTCCATGGCCCGCGAGCTCGGCCCGCACCGGATCCGCGTCAACACCGTGCTGCCCGGCTGGATGTGGGGGCCGCCCGTACAGGCCTTCGTCACCTTCACCGCCCACACCGAGGGCGTGCCCGAGGCAGAAGTCCACGCCCGCCTCACCGACCGCATGGCGCTGCCCGACCTCGCCACCGACGGGGACGTCGCCGACGCCGCCGCCTTCCTGGCCTCCGACCGGGCACGGGCGATAACCGGCCAGTCGCTGCTGGTCAACGCCGGTGAGCTGATGCGGTGAGGCCCTCCGCCCGCGCCCGAGCTGATCGTATGCTCACCGCATGACCACTCCGAGTGACGCTCCGACCGACAACGCGATGCGTCGCGCGCTCCGGCGCGCACGTGACGGCGTCGCGCTCGACGCGACCGAGGCGGCCGTACTCCTCCAGGCGCGCGGCGAGGCACTGAAGGACCTCGCCGCCTCCGCCGCCCGGGTAAGGGACGCCGGGCTCGCCGCCGCCGGGCGGCCCGGTGTCATCACGTACTCCCGCAAGGTCTTCATCCCGCTGACCCGGCTGTGCCGCGACAAGTGCCACTACTGCACCTTCGTGACCGTGCCCGGCAAGCTCCGCAAGGCCGGCCACGGGATGTACCTCTCCCCCGACGAGGTCCTCGACATCGCCCGCCAGGGCGCGGCGATGGGCTGCAAGGAAGCGCTGTTCACCCTCGGCGACCGGCCCGAGGACCGCTGGCCCGAGGCCCGCGAGTGGCTCGACGCGCACGGCTACGACGACACCCTCGCCTACGTGCGCGCCATGGCCATCCGCGTCCTGGAGGAGACCGGGCTGCTCCCGCACCTCAACCCGGGCGTCATGTCCTGGTCCGAGCTCCAGCGGCTGAAGCCCGTCGCCCCGTCCATGGGCATGATGCTGGAGACCACCGCCACCCGCCTGTGGTCCGAGCCCGGCGGCCCCCACCACGGCTCCCCCGACAAGGAGCCGGCCGTCCGGCTGCGGGTGCTGGAGGACGCCGGCCGCTCCAACGTCCCCTTCACCACCGGCGTCCTGATCGGCATCGGGGAGACGTACGAGGAGCGCGCCGAGGCCTTCTTCGAGCTGCGGCGGATCCAGCGCAGCTACCACGGCATCCAGGAGGTCATCGTCCAGAACTTCCGCGCCAAGCCGGACACCGCCATGCGCGGCATGCCGGACGCGGAGCTGGAGGAGCTGGCCGCCGCCATCGCGGTCGCCCGGCACATCCTGGGCCCGAGCGCCCGCATCCAGGCCCCGCCGAACCTGGTGGACGCCGAGTACGCCCTGCTCATCGGCGCCGGCATCGACGACTGGGGCGGGGTCTCGCCCCTGACCCCCGACCACGTCAACCCCGAGCGCCCCTGGCCGCACATCGAGGAGCTGGCCGAGCGCACCGCCGCCGCGGGCTTCGAGCTGCGCGAACGCCTCACCATCTACCCGGAGTTCCTGCAGCGCGGCGAACCCTGGCTGGACCCCCGCCTGCTGCCGCACGTGCGCGCGCTGGCGGACCCGGAGACCGGGCTCGCCGACGAGGGCGCGACCGTCGAGGGGCGGCCCTGGCAGGAGCCCGACGAGGGGTTCACCGCCTACGGGCGCACCGATCTGCACGCCACCATCGACACCGAGGGCCGCACCGGCGACCGCCGCGACGACTTCGACGAGGTGTACGGCGACTGGGAGGCGCTGCGGGAGATGGCCGCGCCCGGAATGGTCCCCGAGCGCATCGACACGGACGTGCGGGGCGCGCTCGCGCAGGCCGCCGACGATCCGACGAAGCTCACCGACGAGCAGGCCCTGGCGCTGCTCCACGCGGACGGGCCGGCCCTGGACGCGCTGTGCCGCATCGCGGACGACCTGCGCAAGTCGGTGGTGGGCGACGAGGTCACGTACATCGTCACGCGGAACATCAACTTCACCAACGTCTGCTACACCGGCTGCCGCTTCTGCGCCTTCGCGCAGCGCCGTACGGACGCGGACGCCTACACCCTCTCCCTCGACCAGGTCGCCGACCGGGCCGCGCAGGCCTGGGACGTGGGCGCGGTCGAGGTGTGCATGCAGGGCGGCATCCACCCGGACCTGCCGGGCACGGCCTACTTCGACATAGCGCGGGCGGTGAAGGAACGCGTCCCCGGCATGCACGTGCACGCCTTCTCGCCGATGGAGGTCGTCAACGGGGCCACGCGCACGGGGATGTCCGTACGGGACTGGCTGACGGCGGCCAAGGAGGCCGGGCTGGACTCCATACCGGGCACGGCGGCGGAGATCCTGGACGACGAGGTGCGCTGGGTCCTGACCAAGGGCAAGCTGCCGACGGCGGACTGGATCGACGTCATCACGACGGCGCACGAGCTGGGCATCCGCTCCTCGTCCACGATGATGTACGGACACGTGGACCAGCCCCGGCACTGGCTCGGCCACTTCCGCACGCTGGCCCGGATCCAGGAGCGGACGGGCGGCTTCACGGAGTTCGTCACCCTCCCCTTCATCCACACCAACGCGCCGGTGTACCTCGCGGGCATCTCCCGGCCGGGCCCGACGGTGCGCGACAACCGGGCGGTGACGGCGATGGCCCGGCTGCTGCTGCACCCGCACATCCCCAACATCCAGACGAGCTGGGTGAAGCTGGGCGCGGAGGGCGCGGCCGAGATGCTCCGCTC
The DNA here is from genome assembly GCF_040684275.1 of Streptomyces sp. NPDC091371. NCBI lineage: Bacteria > Bacillati > Actinomycetota > Actinomycetes > Kitasatosporales > Streptomycetaceae > Streptomyces > Streptomyces sp. NPDC091371. The sequence continues at coordinate 56,114 of NZ_JBFBFP010000009.1, read as the reverse complement.
CGGGGCGAACGACCTCGGCGGGACCCTGATGGAGGAAACGATCTCCCGTATGGCGGGGTCGAGTTACGGATCGTACAAGTCGGTCCAGGACCTGATCGCGGTCGCGGAGGCGGCGGGACGGCCGGCGAAGGCCCGTACGACGCTGTACGGGGAGGTGCCGCGGGAGCGGCAGGAGGCGGCACGCGCCTCGGACGGGCACCTGCCGGAGCTGCTGCCCGTACTGGACTGACGCCGGGGCTGACGCGGAAGGGGCCCGGCCCGGAAGATCCGGCCGGGCCCCTTCACGCACCCGCTCTTCGGGGTCAGCCGACGAGCAGGTCCCGCTTGAGCTGCTTCAGCTCGTGGGAGTCGATGCCCAGGCCGTCCTTCAGGTAGCGGTCGAAGGAGCCGTACTGCGCCTTGACCTCGTCGTAGCCGGAGTTCAGGTACTCGGGTCGGACGTCGAGCAGCGGCTTGTAGACGGCGGCCTGCGGGGCCGGCAGGTGGGAGAGGATCTGGTCGTTGGCGGCCTTGCGGTAGTCGTTGCTGGCCAGGTAGTCGGCCATGACGGTCTCGCTCGGGACGCCGAGGGCGGTCAGCAGGGCGGCGTTCGCCCAGCCGGTGCGGTCCTTGCCGGCGGTGCAGTGGAAGAGCACGGAGCGGGCGCCGTCGTTGCGTATGCCGTCAAAGACCTGCGTGTACGCCTTCTTCCCGCCCTCGCCGCTGACCATCGCCTTTTCGGCGTCGACCATGGCCTTGACGGCCTCGTCGGGGGTCTTGGGCATCGACTGGAAGGAGCCGGAGCCCGCGAAGACGTCGGCGACGGCGTAGGCGGCGCCGGCCGGGACCTTGTCGACGTCCTTGGTGCGCTCGTCCTGCATGCGCAGGTCGAAGACGGTCTTGACGCGCAGGCGCTGGAGCTTGGCCAGGTCGTTCGCGGTCAGCTTGTTGAGGGCGTCGGAGCGGTAGACCTCGCCCATCTTGACCCACTGGCCGGTGGTGGTGCGGTAGCCGCCCGCGTCGCGGAAGTTGACGGCGCCTTCCAGCTTGACCTGGCGGTCGGCGAGGCGGAGGCCCTCGCCGCGCTCGGGGTCGAAGTCGAACCACTGGCGGTCGGCGGCGGGCAGCCCGGTGACCACGGCCTGGCCCTGGGCGCCGCCCTTGGCGACGACCTTGCCGTTCGCCTTGATCTCGACGCGCTTGGTGCCGTTGGCACTCCACTTCAGCGTGTACGAACCGTCGGCGCCGGCGGTGACGGTGGCCTCGGTGAAGGGGATCGAGGACCGGTGGTTGTTGTTGTGGTGCCCGGACCAGGGGAGGTCCCAGCCGGAGGCGGAGGCGGCGGGGACCGCGACCAGGGAGGCGGTGAGGGCGGAGGCGACGACGGTCGCGGCGAGGAGGGCCTTCTTCATGCCGCCGAGCGTGGGCGGCGGCGGGAAACGTCCGATGAACGCGGTGTGGCCGCGACCGACCCACTCGACGACAAGTGGCAAAACGTGCCATCAGCCAGGTGGCGGCCGGATGTGTTCGCTTTCCGGCCGTTCTCCCCTCACTTACGGGTTCGAACGAACGTGTCCACTACAGTGCGGGTTCGCATGCGCGGCGCCGGGGGTGGAAGCAATGATCGGTACGAGCGGCACGATGAACGACAAGAACAACCCGGACCGGGACAACCGGGCCGCCCTGCCCGGCACGGGCCTCGCCGCCGCAGGCCTGGCCCCAAGCACCACTCCGCCCGGAGGCACCCCCCTCACCCCGGGCCTCCCGCCCGGCGCGGGCCTCGCCGCCGCAGGCCTGGCCCCGGCCCCGGGGGCGACCCCGCCAGGGAGCACCCCCCTCGGCACGGGCCTCCCGCCCGGCGGGGGCCTCGCCGCCGCAGGCCTGGCCTCCGCCCCGGGGGCGACCCCGCCCGGTGGGATGCCCCTCGGCGGGGGCCTCGCCGCAGCGGGCCCGCACCCCGCCGCCGCACGCGCCGCCACCCCGCCGGCGGGCACGCCCGTACACCCGTACCTCCCGCCCACCGGGGACACCCCCCTGCGCACCCGCCCCGCAGCACCGGGCCCGTCCCCCGCCCCGGGGACAACCCCGCCCGCAGGCACCCCGAACGGCACGGGCCTGGTCACCGCAGGCCTGTCCCCCGCCCCCGGGACGACCCCGCCCGGGGGGACAGACCTGGGCGCGGGCCCCGCGCGCACCCCGACCCCCGCCGGCGGCACTCGCACCGCCGCGGGCCCGCACCCCGCGGCCGCCCGGGGTGCCGGCACGGCGAACGGCGCGGGCATCGCACCCGGCCCGGGGGCGACCCCGCCCGGGGGTACGGCCCTCCCCGCGGGCCCGACGCCCACCCCGCCCCCCGCCGCCGGCACCGGCACCGGCGCCCGTACCGAACAGCGCGGCGCCATCACCGGGCTGTGGGGCCGCGCCGAGCAGCAGGACTTCCGCAGCCGGGTCCGCGGCGCGCTCCTCGGGGGCGCCATCGGCGACGCCCTCGGCGCTCTGGACGCCCTGGACGCCCTCCGCGAGGAACCCGCGCACGGCCGCCGCGGTGGCGTCACGGCCGCCACCCAGCTCACCCTCTTCACCGTGGACGGCCTCATCCGGGCCCACGTACGCCGCGACACCGGCGCCTGGCACCCGCCCACCGACGTCCACCGCGCCTACCGCCGCTGGGCAGCGACCCAGCACGACTGGGGCCCCGACGAGCGCCGCAAGGACAACGGCTGGCTCGCGCAGCAGGAGTGGCTCTACGTCCGCCGCGGCCCGGACCGCGCCTGCCTCACCGGCTTCGCCGACGAAACCCTCGGCACCCTCGAGAACCCGAAGAACCCCACCGCCCGCGGCGCCGCCGCCACCGCCCGCTCGGCCCCGTTCGGGCTGCTCGTCGGCTGGGAGCCCGCCCTCGTCCTCCAGCTCGCCGTCGAATGCGCCGCGCAGAGCCACGGGCACCCCGCCGCCTACCTCTCCGCCGGGGCGTTCGCCGTCATCGTGCACGGCCTGACCCGCGGCGACTCCCTCGACTCCGCCGTCCAGCGCGCACTCGGCCTGCTCGGGGCCCGCCCCGGGCACCAGCCCGTCACCGACGCCCTCCAGCGCGCCCTGGCCGCCGTCACAGCGGCCCCGCCCGGCCCCGAGACCGTCGAAGCCCTGGCAGACACCCACGGCGCCGAGGATGCCCTGGCCGTCGCGCTCTACTGCGCGCTCGTCGCCGAGGACGTCCCGCACGGGCTGCGCCTCGCCGTCGACCACGGCGGCGACTCCCCCGCCACCGGCGCCCTGTGCGGGGCCCTGCTCGGCGCGCTGCACGGCGAAACCGCCCTCCCGGCCGCCTGGCTCGCCGACCTCGAAGGCCGCGCCACCCTCCTCGAACTCGCCGACGACTTCGCCCTGGAGATGACCCAGGGCCCGACCCTCCACGGCCCCGCCGCAACCGGCCCCGGCTGGCTGGCCCGCTACCCAGTGCACCCCCCGCACCAGATCTGACGCCCCCTCAACAATCAACGGCTCAGCCCGTACCGTTACGGTTCCCACGTCCCGGAGGTGCCAGAAGCCATGCGGATCGCCACGACCGTCATCCTCACCGACCGCACCGTCTCACCCGTCCGTCTCGCCCGCGCCCTCGAAGAGCGCGGTTTCTCCGGCCTCTACCTCCCGGAGCACACCCACATCCCGGTCAGTCGTGTGAGCCCCGCCCCCATGGGCGGCGAGCTCCCCGAGATGTACGGGCGCACGCTCGACCCCTTCGTCGCCCTCGCCCAGGCCGCGGCCGTGACCGAGCGCCTGCACCTCGGCACCGGCATCACCCTGGTCGCCCAGCACGACCCCATCGACCTCGCGAAGCAGATCGCCACGCTCGACCACCTCTCCGGCGGCCGCTTCACCCTCGGCATCGGCTACGGCTGGAACGTCGAGGAGGCCGCCGACCACGGCGTCGAGTGGCGCACCCGCCGCGAACTGGTCCGCGACCGCATGGCGTTGATGCGGGCCCTGTGGGCCCCCGAGCCCACCGCGTACCTCGGCGAGTTCTCCTCCGTCCAGGCCAGCTCCGCATACCCCAAGCCCGCCCAGACCCCCCGCGAACTCGCCCCCGGCACCCCCCTCCACGGCCCCCGAACCCTGATCGGCGGCGCGGCCGGCCCGAAGCTCTTCGCCGCCGTCGCCGACCACGCCGACGGCTGGCTCCCCATCGGCGGCCACGGCCTCACCGAGTCCCTCCCGGTCCTGCGCCAGGTCTGGGAAGCCGCCGGCCGCGACCCGAAGTCCCTCCAAGTGGTCCCCTGCTCCGTCCAGCCCAACCCCGGCAAACTGGCCCACTACGCCGACCTGGGCATCGAGGAGGTCGTCCTCCAGCTCCCCTCGGCCCCGGAGGCGGAGATCCTGCGGACGCTGGACGGGTTCGCCCAGTACCTCTGACCGCAGGCCCGCGCGGGCGCCCGCCTAAGCTGGCCCGACCATCACGCGACGCGGTCCGGGGGAACGCACACATGGAAACGGCCCAGCAGGCCCACACACCGGCCGGGAAGCCCACAACCCCCCGGTCCGCCGGCCGCACCGCACGGAACTCGCTCTTCTGGGCCCTGCTCATCCCCACGGTCACCTCGGCGGCCGGCTTCCTCGGCCAGTTCCCGTACGGCGGGCTGTGGGCCGGGGTTCTGGTCATCCTCGCCACGGCCGCCGTCGGCGCGACCGTGGCGGGCGCCAAGTGGCACCGCAGCGGCGCCGCGACGATCGTCGGCTTCGGAGTCTTCGCCCTCAGCCTGTTCGCGGGGCCGGCCCTGTACGAGGCGTACGCGAAGGAGTTCGGCGAACGGGTCGGCGCCGTGGTCGTCCTGACCGGGGAGCGCAGCGGCACCAAGGGGGACGGCGAGTACTACTGCCACGTCATCGACGACGCGGGCGAAGTCAGCGAACTCGGCAACCAGCAGAACTGCTTCGGCGACTTCGCCGAGGAGCAGCACGTCGTCCTCTACAAGGACCCGCTCGGCGTCCTGGCCCCCTGGATCGAGGCCACGGACGACCGCTCCGTCGACCCCATCGGCCCGGGCATCACGGCCGGCCTCTTCCTCCTGGTCGGCGGATCCATGCTCACCGCGGGCCTGCGCCGCCGATCCGACCGCGACCTCCTGGAAGAACAACGCCGCCGCCACGACCCCCCGTGGCACTCCCCGAGCTAGGCCGCGAAATCCCTTCGCCGCCGGGACCGCACCTCGCCGATCATCACTCCATGACGAACCCCGAGGCGCACGGCGACGACGCCACGGACCGGAGCATCGGCGACCGGTGGGACGCGCTCCCGGCGGGCATCCGCGACCAGGCCGACGGATACGTCCTGCAGGACAGCTTCCTGCCGGCAGTCCGGCTCGTGTGGAAGGCGGGCCGCGCGCAGGGCTTGGGCCTGAACGACGCCCAGGTGATCGTTTCCCGGCGCTACGAGCACTTCGGCGACCGCGTCGCCCGTACGCCCGACTCCCCGCTCGACTTGGCCTCGCTCACCGCCCTCGTCCACGGCATCCGGGCCCGCGTGGTGGCGATCGAGGCCGTCTGGGACGGAGACACCGTCCACGACTGGTTCGTGAACCTGCTGGCCATCACGGAAGACCCGGCCGGGCAGAACTCCCTGGCCACGATCTACCGGGGCACGGCCGTACGCGCCCTGGACGGCGCCGACCCGGGCCCTCTCCACCCCTCGGCGGCCGCCGCCACCCGCGCGGGCTCGGCCCTGGCCGACCACCTCGGCGTGCCGTTCCACTTCGCCGGCCCCGACACCCCGGACGACGAAGCGCCGCGCTGGCGGCCGTGACGCCCGGCTGCCTGTAGGAGGCCCTGTTCATGTACACCTGGTACATTGATCGCATGAGCGAGCCTGTGATCGAATCCATGGCAGAGGTCCGCAGCCACCTCGCGGACGCCATAGACCGCGCACGCCGCGAAGGCGTCCCCACGATCATCACGCGCCGCGGCAAGCAGGAAGCCGTCGTGATCGACATCGATGAGTACCAGCGCCTTCGGCGCCTCTCCGACGAGGCCGAGGAAGCGTGGCTGAACCGCTTGGCCGACGAAGCCGAGAGCGAAGGCACGGGAGGATCCGTGTCGCTTGAGGAAATGGCCGCCATCCTCCGCGACCAGGCCTGACGGATGGGTTACGTCACCCGGTTCACCTCACACGCGCAACGAGACCTCCTCGAGATCCCCCGCCCCGACGCCCTGCGGATCCTGCACCGGCTCGCCGAACTCCAGAAGGCCCTCACGGCGGGAGACACGGCAGCCTTCGACATCAAGGCCCTTCAAGGGCACGCGTCGCGCTGGCGCCTCCGCGTCGGCGACTACCGTGTGGTCTACACCGTCGAGGACGGGCGACTGATCATTTGGGGCCTGGCGGCGGGCCACCGGCGCGAGGCGTACCGAGACCGCTGCAGTCGATCTCGCCACCCGCCACCATCTGACGCATTCGCGCCACCGCTGCGGCCCGGCGGCTCAGCTCCGCCCAGACCGTCTTCCCGACCACCCGGTCCACGACCCCCCAGTCAGCCGCGACGGCCTCGACGATCCGCAGCCCGTACCCGGACTCCGCCAGGTACTCACGCGGCCGCACGACCGGCCGCCGGTCTCGCCGCGCGTCGGACACCTCCACCCGCAGCACGCCTTCGAGGAGCGTCATCCGCAACCCGAAGTCCCGCCCGGGGACGCGGCCGTGCGTGACCGCGTTGGCAGCGAGCTCCGCGACGAGGAGGCCCGCGTCGGCGGAGAGCGCGGTGGACTCCGGGATCTCCCAGTCGTGGAGCTCGACGAGCGCGAGCTGCCGGGCGAGGCGCGCCCCGCGGCGGGTGCAGCTGAAACGCTGAGTGAACGTGCGTACGAGGGCCCGGGTGGGGCCGGCAGGTGCGGTCATGGACTGAACGTCCCGCGTGACCACGGCAGTTCCCAGCAACCCGACTACTACTTTTGAAGAGTAGTAGTTCACTGTCTGGACAGTGACAGTCACCGTGCGTGAACCTGGTTCCGGGGAGGTGACCGCTGTGACGAGTGTCGACGAGAGCGCTGACGGCGAGGTCGAGCCCGACGACGACCTGCGGAACTTCGGCGAGACCATCAAGGCCTTCCGCAAACGCGCCGGCCTGACGCAGGAACAGCTCCGCCCGCTGGTGCGCTACTCGGTGCAGTACGTGGCCTCGGTGGAACAGGGCCGCCGCCACCCGTCCACGAAGTTCGTGGACCGGGCGGAGGAGGCACTGGACGGCTTCGGGGTCATCCGCATCGCAGCGAGCCGACTGGAGCGGCGGCGGGGGCTGGCGAAGTGGTTCAGGCGGTGGGCGGAGCTGGAGGAGACCGCCGTCGCGCTCAATACGTACGAGTGCAGGTCGGTGCCGGGGCTGCTGCAGACGGAGGCGTATGCGCGGGCCCAGATCAGGGACGTCCCACCGCTAGCGACGGTGGAGGAGGCGGAGGCCCGCATCCGCTCCCGGCTGGCCCGACAGGCACTGCTCCTCAAGACGCCGTACGTCGCCTTCAGCTTCATCATCGAGCAGTCGGTGATCGAACGGCAGACGGGCGGGCCGGAGGTGACGCGCGAGCTGATCGACCACCTGCTGGAGGTGGGGAGGCTGCCGAATGTGGACCTGCAGATCATGCCGAGGGTCAGCCCGGAGCACGCGGGCACCGACGGCCCCTTCCGTCTCCTCGAAACCGACGAACACGAGTGGGTGGGGTACAGCGAGGGACAGAAGACAGGCCAGGTGATCTCGGACCCGAAAGCCATCAGCGTGCTCCACCAGAGGTATGCCAAACTTCGCATCCAGGCCCTCAACCCGGCGGACAGCGCGGGCCTGTTGATGCGATTGCGAGGATCCCTGTGAACAGCTCCCCGTTGCGGTGGTTCAAGAGCAGCTACAGCGGAAGCGAGGGCGACGACTGCGTCGAGGTCGCCGCCTGTACGGAAGCCGTCCACATCCGGGACTCCAAGGTGACGGCGGGCCCCGAGCTGGCGGTCACCTCCACGGCCTGGGCGGACTTCCTCGGCGGGGTCACGGGCACCCGGCGCTGAGGAGGCGGAATGTTCGCCAACTCGTCGGCGCTGGCGGCCGGAAGGCGTCATTCGGTCGGACGGCGCCGGGATGGAACCGTTCTCGCCGTGGGCAATACCGCAGCCGCTGAATGTCGTGTCGAGCGATGGGAAGACATCGTCGCGGTGGCAGCCGGCAACGTCCATACCGCAAGGAACACGGGCAAGTCTCATACGGTGGGACTCCGGTCGGACGGCACCGTGCTGGCAACGGGGTGGAATGGCGATGGGCAATGTGACGTCACCGACTGGCGAGGCGTCACGGCCGTGGCCGCAGGCTGGCGCCGCACGCTCGGGCTACTCGCGAATGGCCGCGTGCTGGCGGTCGGCCGGAGTTCGGAAGGACAGTGCGACGTGCAGTCCTGGCGCGAGATGGTCGTCGTGTCATGTGGTGACTGGCACTCGGTCGGCGTCCGGTCGGACGGTTCTGCACTGGCCGTGGGGAGCAACCGGCGTCGGCAGTGCGCCGTTGAAGAGTGGCGTGACCTGGCTGCCATTTCGGCCGGGTATCTCCACACCGTCGGCCTCAGAGCCGACGGGCGGGCAGTAGCGACCGGGGACCGGGCAACCGGGGCATGTGAGGTCGATGAGTGGGAAAACGTGGTGGCCCTCGACGCGGGCAGCTACCACACCGTCGGGGTCACTGCGTCCGGACGGGTCCTCGCAGCGGGTGACAACAGCCACGGACAGTGCGAAGTCGGTGATTGGCACGACGTTGTCGCCGTGGCGGCCGGTTCCACGCACACCCTTGGCCTGCGTGCCAACGGCACGGTCGTGACCGCAGGGAACAATGCCGACAGACAGTGCGAAGCCGATGCCTGGTCCGGAGTCCAGCCTCCATAGGCCTCCGGACGCGGGACGCGGGGCGCGGGGCGGCGCCTGAACCCTCGGGGCACCGGGACGGGGGCCCTGGCCGGGGCGGACAGCAACAGACGACCGGAACCTCGGTCGGCGGGACCTTGACTGGCCCGAATCAGAGAAGTCCTGGGGGGGGTTTCCCGTCAGGACATCTCTGATTCCGCCCAGCCCGGACCCCGCCAACCGCGAAGCCCCCGCCCCACCCCCACCCCCGCCCCCGCCCCCTCACCCCCCGTACAGCCCCTCGATCTCGCTCGCGTACCGCTCCGCCACCGCCTTGCGGCGGAGTTTGAGGGTGGGGGTCAGGGTGCCCGCCTCCGGGGTGAAGTCCTCCGGGAGGATGTGGAAGGCGCGGATGCGGGCCGGGCGGGAGAGGGTGGTGTTGGCTTCGGTGACCGCCCGCTCGATCAGGGCGCGGACCTGCGGGTGGGTGGACGGGGAGTCGCCCAGGGCCACGGCCTCGCGGGTCGCCCAGGAGGCGACCTCGTCCGTGTCCAGGGTGATCAGTGCGACGGGGTGGGGGCGGCGGTCGCCGATCATGACGGCGCGGGAGACGTAGCGGGAGCGCTGGATGGCGAACTCGGCCTCCGTCGGGGTGATGTTCTTGCCCGCCGAGGTGATGATCAGCTCCTTCTTGCGGCCGGTGATGCTGAGGTAGCCGTCGGGGTCCAGTTCGCCGAGGTCGCCCGTGTGGAGCCAGCCCTCCGCGTCCAGTGCCTCGGATGATGCGGACGCGTTCGCGTGGTAGCCGGGGAAGACCATCGGGCCTCGGGCCAGCACCTCCCCGTCGCCCGCGATCCGCACCTCGCAGCCGGCGATCGGGCGGCCCACCGTGCCGTAGCGCACGGCCTCCGGATGGTTGAGGGAGATGACCCCGCCCGACTCCGTCATCCCGTACCCCTCGTACACGGCGATCCCGCAGGCCCGCAGGAAGTCCAGGGTCGCCGGGGCGATCGGGGCGCCACCCGTGAGCGCCCACTTCAGCCGGCCTCCGAAGGCGCCGCGGACGAGGGAGTAGAGGGTCGTCTCGGCGGCGGCGTGCTGCTCCGCGAGGGACTCCGGCAGGCGGCCCTCCGCCGCCAGCAGTCCCACCCGTACGGCCTCGTCGAGGCGCTCGCGGCCGCCCTCCTGGGACTCGGCCAGCGAGAGCACCACCGAGTGCAGCTTCTCGAACAGACGGGGGACGGAGGGGAGATGGGTGGGCCGGACGACGGCCAGCTCGGAGAGGACGTCTTCGATCCTGCCGCCGAAGTAGCAGAGCTCCCCGCCCTCCAGCAGCGTCGTGAACTGGATCAGCTGCGCCAGCAGGTGCGCGAGCGGGAGGTAGAGGTAGGTCGAGTCGCCCGGGCCGCCCTTGATCAGCGGCAGGGTCGCGTCCTGGATGGCGCCCAGGTTCGCGTGGGTGAGGCGGCAGCCCTTCGGCAGGCCGGTCGTGCCCGAGGTGTAGACGATCGAGGCGTCCGCCCCGGGGCTGACGGCCTCGGCCCGGGCCTGGAGTTCGGGCGCCGGGGCGAGGGGAAGGGTGGGGAGCGCGTCCATCAGGACGACCTCCCGCAGCCCCGGCAGCTTCGCCCGCAGCGCCTCGACCCTGGCCGCCTGCGCGGCGTCGTCGCAGACGACGAGCACCGCTTCCGAGTCGCCCAGGACCCAGGCGAGCTCCTCCTCTCCCGCCGTCGGGTACACCGGTACGAGGACCGCGCCCGCCGCCAGTACCCCGAAGTGGGTGTACGTCCACTGCGGACGGGTCTCCGCCAGTACGGCGACCCGCTCGCCGGCGGCCACGCCGAGGGCGAGCAGCGCGCGGCCGACGGCCCGGACCTCCGCACCCAGTTCGCCGTACGTACGGGTCTCCCAGCCGTCGCCGTCCGGCGCCCGGAACCTCAGTGCCGTCTCCGGCGCGTACCGCTTCTCGGTCCACTGGGTGAACCGCGCCAGCGTGCCGGGCCGAGGCCCGTCGTCGACATCCATCGCATGCCCTCCCGCGCCCGTGGTCGGTGGCCCTCGACGCTAGGCGGCGGGGCCGGTACGGCGGCATGACCGGAAGCGTCACTCGCGCTGACTCCAGCGCTCATCCCGCGCTCATCCAGGGCTCGATCGGCTCTTTTCGGTCAACAACGCGATACACAAGGCGTGTTGGACAACTCCCCACGGGCACGTGTTCGACTCGTGGGTAATGTGCGTGTGTGTACGCGTGCCCGGTACCCGGCAAAAAACGGAGCGTCCTGGATGACCGACACCAAGTCCGCCCGCCCCCTCGCAGCCGGCGATGGCGATTGGGCGCTGCCCCTGCTGCTGCTCCTGCCGCTGGTGGCCATCAGGCAGTTCGCCGACCAATCCGCGACACCGTGGACCGTTGTTTCCTGGGTGCTCTGCGCATTGTCGGCCGTATTCCTGGCGGTGGGCTGGGCAACCGTATCCCGCCATGGAATGCGCAACCTCTGGGCCTGGGTGGCATGCGTTGCCGCACACGTCGGTCTCGCGGTTCACATCATTCGGCTCGTCCTGAATTGAGATTGGCGCCGGACTGAGTTCGGCAAGCCCCGCACGTCCGTATCGCCCGGCGCCCCGGCCCGTTACCGTCGGACCATGGGGAGGCGGACGATCACCGTGCACCACGTGCGGGCCGTGCTCGCGGGGGCCCGCGGCGGCGGCATCGACACCGTGCCGCTGCTCCAGGAGGCGCAGATCCCGCCCCTGCTGCTGGGCGACGACCGGGCGCGGATCACGCCCGCGCAGTTCGCCCGGCTGTTCCGGGCCCTGTACCGGACCACGCAGGACGAGTTCCTCGGCCTGGGCGCGGTCCCGAGCCGCCCCGGCACCTTCGCGATGATGTGCCACGCCTCCCTCGGCTGCCGGGACCTGGGCGCGGCCATGGAGCGGGCCGCCGCCTTCTACGGGCTGTTCCCGGGCGGGCCGGAGCTGGCGCTCGAAGTCAGCGGCTCCGAGGCGCGGTTCACCGTCCGCAACGACTTCGCCCGCGACGAGGAGCGCTTCCTCACCGAGTGCGTGCTCGCCATCTGGCACCGGCTGAGCAGCTGGCTGATCGGGCGGCGCATCCCGCTCGCCCATGCCGCCTTCGCCTATCCCCCGCCGCCGCACAAGGACGAGTACGAGGTCCTCTTCGACTGCCCGGTCCGCTTCGGGGAGGACCGTACGGGGGCCGCGTTCGACGCGCACTGGCTGACGGCTCCGCTCGTACGGGACGAGGCCGCGCTCGACGCGATGCTGCGCCGTGCCCCCTTCGACCTGCTGTCCCGCCCGGAGTACGGGACCACGGTCGCGGAGCAGGTGCGCCGGACGCTGACCCAGCGGCTGCGCACCTCGCCGCGGCTGCCGGGGCTCGGGGAGGTGGCGGCGCTGCTGGCGGTGTCCCCGGCGACGCTGCGGCGCCGGCTCGGGCAGGAGGGGACCTCGTTCCAGGAGCTGAAGGACCACGTACGGCGCGACGCGGCCATCGCGGGCCTGGCCGAGAGCGGGGAGCCGATCGCGGAACTCGCGGCGCGGCTGGGCTTCTCGGAGGACACCGCCTTCCATCGGGCGTTCCGGCGCTGGACGGGAACGACGCCGGGCGCGTACCGCACCGCACCCCCGCCGGGCGCGACACGGTCTGTGAACCCGGGCCAGTAAAGGTGAGCTGCACGGTCAGCGACCTTCCGACCGGTCGGTCACTACCTTCTCCTCACCTGCCCCCACACGGAACCTCGGGAGAGCCGCCCATGCGCATCCGAAGCACGCGGAGCATCCGGAGCACTGCCCTCGCCGCCGTGGCCGCCGTGGCCGCCCTGGCGGCCGGGATCCCCGCCGCGACCGCCGCCCCCACGGAGGCGACCGCCGCCCCCGGCGACGTCGTCGCCAGCGCCCCCTCCGCCTTCCACCCGCTGCCCGGCCAGCCCACCAACACCAAGGCCTGGAAGGTCCACTACCGCTCCACCACCGCCGACGGCGCCCCCAACGTCGTCTCCGGCACCGTCATCGTCCCGCAGGACGGCCGCACCGGCCCGCGCCCGCTCGTCACGTACGCCGTCGGCACGGTCGGCATGGGTGACTCCTGCGCGCCGAGCAACAACCTCCCGTACGGCACCGCCATGGAGGCCAACCTCATCCAGCAACTCACCCTCCGGGGCTGGGCCGTGGTCGTCACCGACTACGAGGGCCTCGGCACCCCGGGCGTCCACACCTACACCGTCGGCCCCTCGGCCGGGCACGCCGTCCTCGACGCGGCGCGCGCCGCCATCCGCCTCCCCGAGGCCGGGCTGTCGGCGGACACCCCCGTCGGGATCATGGGCTACTCGCAGGGCGGCCAGGCCGGCAGCTGGGCGGCCGAGCTGCAGGGTTCGTACGCCCCCGAGCTCCGCGTGAAGGGCACGGCGACCGGCGGTGTCCCGGCGGACCTGCTGAGGGTGGCGGACTTCAACAACGGCTCCTACGGCTCCGGGCTCATCTTCATGGCGGCCGCCGGACAGGACGCTGCCTTCCCTGAGCTCAAGCTGGACTCCTACCTCAATCCGGTGGGCAGGCTGCTGGTCGCCGGCATGAAGGAGAACTGCGTCGCGATCGACTCGGTCGCCGGCTCCTTCAAGCGGATCTCCGACCTGACCACGAGCAACCCGCTCGACCGGCCGGACTGGCAGGCCCGGCTGAACCAGAGCAGGCTCGGGCGGACGGCCCCGGCCGCGCCGGTGTACCAGTACCACGCGCTCGGCGACGAGCTGATCCCGTACGGGGTGGGGCGCACCCTGCGCTCCGACTGGTGCGCGCGGGGCGCGAACGTCGAGTTCGACACCATCTGGGTCGGTGAGCACGTCAGCGGCGTGATCACCCAGTCCCTGGCGGCCGGCAACTGGCTGGCGGACCGCTTCGCGGGCCGTTCGACGCACGCCAACTGCTGAGGGCGGTCCGAGGCCGGTCACGGCGGAGCCGGCCGGGGGTCTCCCCGGCCGGCTCCTGCTCAGCCCTCGCCGGTCAGCCGGTTCCGCATGAAGGGGTAGGCGAGCGCGTATCCCGCTGCCACCGCGGCGGCCAGTGCGGCGCCCCAGGTCAGCGCCGTCCCCCGGTCCTGGCCGTAGAAGCGGCCCAGCCCCGCGGCCAGCAGTCCCGCGATGAGAGCCATCAGCAGGGCGGACAGCAGATAGCCGCCCCGGGTCTTCACCTTCCCGGGAAGGAAGTTGGCCAGTAACTCCGCGATCACCATCATGTGCCGGTGCCTCCGATGCCTGCGGAGCGACCGGCTCCGGCCGCACCTCGGGACGATCTTCCCACGCGTCCTTCCCGCGCCGCCCGGTCACTCTGCCCCGGCCACCGCCGGGGGAGCCCCCTCGGCGGGGCAGGACCGCGTCCCGGACGGCAGCCGCCCGTCGATCAGGAAGCGGTCCACGTAGCCCTGCACGCAGCGCGAGGACGAGTAGCCGGTGTGCCCGTCGCCCTTGTGGTCCACGATCACCGCCGAGCCGAGCCGCTGCGCCGTCTCCTCCGTCCACTCGTACGGGGTCGCCGGGTCGCCGCGGGTGCCGACGAGGAGCATCCGCGGGGCACCGGGGTGGTCGATCCGGCGGATGAAGTCGGTGCCGGCGGGGCGGCCGTAGCAGGCCAGCACGGTCAGCAGCTGCTCCGGCCCGAAGACCTCCGAGGCCTTGAGGAACTCGCCCCGCAGCTTCTCCTGGATGTCGAGCAGCTGCTTCGTGAGGGCGGCCGGGGAGCCCTCGGCCTTCAGCCGGTCGGGGTCGTCGGCGCAGTTCACTGCGGCGAGGGCGGCCTCGGCGTTGTCGGCGGGCACGTCGCTGCCGCCGCCCCTGCCCGCGCCCCCGGACTCCTCCCCCTCCAGCGGGCCGCCGAGCTGGAGCAGCCCGGCCGGGTCGCGCCGCTGCTCGGCCAGGGCGAGCGCGTCGGCGAGCGCCGGCCACGTGCTCGGCGAGTAGAGGGCGGCGCCGATCGCGCCGACCGCGTCCTGCCCGGTGAAGTACGACCCGTCGTGGCCGATCAGCGGGACCTTGTCGAGCCGCTCGACGAGGGCGGCCACCTCCTCCTTCGCGCTGCGGGTGTTGGTGCCGTAGACGCAGCCGGGCCGGTGGGCGCACCAGGCGAGGAAGTTGTCCAGGGCCCGCTGCTGGCCGCGCGCCGATACGAGGGCCTGCTCGGCGAGCGGTTCGGTGAGGGTGTCGACCCCGTCGAGGACCATGCGGCCGGTCTTGTCCGGGAACTGTGCGGCGTAGACGGCGCCGAGGCGGCTCCCGTAGGAGAAGCCGAGGAAGTCGAGCTTGTCCTCGCCGAGGGCCTGGCGGATGCGGTCCATGTCGCGGGAGACGTTGACGGTCCCGATGTACGGGAGCACGGGCCCGGAAGCCGACTCGCACCGCCGCACCCTGGCCCGCAGCGCGGCGAGCAGCGCGGCGGCGCCGTCACCGGAAACCTCCGCCTCCTCCGCTGCCTCTTGGCCGGCCCCGCAGGAGACGGGCTCGCTGTGGCCGACGCCGCGGGGGTCGAAGGCGACGAGGTCGTAGCGCTTGCCGAGCTCGGCGAAGGCCGTGGGGTCGGCGGCGAGGCTCGCGATGCCGGGGGCGCCGGGCCCGCCGTAGTTCAGCACGAGCGAGCCGAGCCGCCGCTCGGGGTCGGCGGCGGGTATCCGGCCCAGCAGCAGCCGCACGCTCCCCTTGCGCTTGCCCTCGTAGTCCAGCGGCACGTCGATGCTCGCGCACCGCATCCCGTCGGGCACCCGGGGCTCGGGGCACGCCCCCCATCGAAGCCCGCCGGGAGCGGGCGCGGCCCCCAGCGCGGCCAGCACCAGCGCGACGCCCGCGGCGGCGGTGACGGTGCGGGTGCGGGTGCGGGGCACGGAACCCTCCTCGGGCGACCCCCCGCCCCACGATAAGCGCGGCCAGCCGCAGCAGCACGTCCAGCTCGGGGGCCCGGGGGCCCCGGGCCGAGGGGGCCGCTGCGCGGGGCCTTTCCCCCACCCCGCCCCTTCCCGAACTGGGGCTCCGCCCCAGACCCCGCTCCTCAAACGCCGGAGGGGCTGGAATTGCCGCTGCGCGGCAACCCAGTCGCGCCTGGCGGACGGCAGCAGCGAAATCCAGCCCCGCCGGCGTTTGAGGCGCGGGGGTTCGGGGGCGGAGCCCCCGACAGCGGCGCCGCACCCGACCGGGCCCCCGCCGGGGGGCTACCCCCGGTACAGCTCCTCGATCCGCTCCGCGTAGTCGCGCGCCACCACGGCCCGCCTCAGCTTCATCGACGGCGTCAGGTGCCCCCGCGCCTCCGTGAACTCCCCCGGAAGCACCGCGAACCGCCGGATCGATTCCGCCCTCGACACCAGCCGGTTCGCGTCGTCCACCGCCCGCTGGAGGTCCGCCCGCAGTGCCTCGTCCTCCACGAGCACCCGCGTCGGCACGTCCTGCTTCTTGTGCATCTGCCGCCAGTGCGCCAGCCCGTCCGGCTCCAGGGTGATGAGCGCGGTGACGTACGGCCTGTTGTCGCCGACCACCATGCACTGGCCGACCAGCGGGTGGGCCCGCAGCCAGTCCTCCAGCGGGGCCGGGGCGACGTTCTTGCTGCCGGAGGTGATGATCACGTCCTTCTTGCGGCCGGTGATGGTGAGGTACCCGTCCGCGTCGAGTTCGCCGATGTCGCCGGTCGGGAGCCAGCTCCCGTACGGGACCGCCTGCCCGGTGTTCCAGTAGCCCGCGAAGACGTGCCGCCCGCCCAGCAGCACCTCCCCGTCGTCCGCGATCCGCACCGACGTGCCCGGCAGCGGCCAGCCCACCGTGCCGAGCCTCGGCCGCTGCGGATGGGTCACCGTGCTGGCGCCGGTCGTCTCCGTGAGTCCGTACCCCTCGAAGACCTCGATGCCCGCCCCCGTGTAGAAGGCGGCGAGCCGCCGCCCCAGCGGGGAGCCGCCGCTCAGCACGTAGCGGACGCGGCCGCCGAGCGCGGCCCGGATCCGCCGGTAGACGAGCGGGTCGTAGACCGCCCGCGCGGCGCGCAGCCCGAGCCCGGGGAGCTTGCCCTCCACCGACTCGCCGAAGCTGCGCGCGATGCGGGCGGCCCGGTCGAACGAAGACGCCCTGCCCATCTTCTCGGCAGTGGCCCTGGCCGTGTTGTAGACCTTCTCCAGGACGTAGGGAATGGCGAGGAGGAACGTCGGCTGGAACCCGGCGAGGTCCTCCAGCAGGTCCTCGGTGCGGATGCTCGGCGCGTGCCCCAGCTTCACCCGCGCCCGCAGGCACCCGATGGCGACCATCCGGCCGAAGACGTGCGACAGCGGAAGGAAGAGCAGCGTGGACGCCGGGTCCTTGCTGGCGGCCTTGAAGACGGGGTGCAGCAGCTCCACCGCGTTGTCCACTTCGGCGAAGAAGTTGGCGTGGGTGATCACGCACCCCTTCGGCTCGCCCGTGGTCCCCGACGTGTAGATCAGCGTGGCGACGGAGTCCGGCGTACGGGCGACCAGCCGCTCGTGCACGATCTCGTCGGGCAGGTGCTCCCCGGCCTTGACCAGCCGGCCCACCGCGCCCGTGTCGAAGGCCCAGAGGTGGGTGAGCCAGGGCAGGTTCGCCCGCTCGACACTGATCATCCGGGCCTGCGCGGTGTCTTCCACCGCACACGCGACGGCGCCGGAGTCCTGGATGATCCAGCGGGCCTGCAGTGCCGACGACGTCGGGTAGATCGGTACGGTGACCAGCCCGGCGGCCCAGCCGGCGAAGTCGAGCAGGGTCCACTCGTAGGTCGTACGGGCCATGATGGCGAGCCGGTCGCCCTCGCGGAGCCCCTCCGCGATCAGCCCCTTGGCGACGGCGAGCACCTCGGCCGCGAACTCGGCGGCGGTGACGTCGCGCCAGGTCCCGTCCGGCTCCTTCCGGGCGAGCACCGGCTCGCGGGGGGCCTGGCGGGCGTTCTCGAACGGGATGTCCCCGAGCGACCCGCGCTCCGGCACGGCGGCGAGCGCGGGGACGTAGACCTCGCGCACGACCCCGTCGACCACGGTCTTGACGGGCTCCACCAGTGTCGGCTCGGCTTCCATGGGCGTGCTCTCCTCGGCTCGGCACAGGTGTTACCGCCGGTAATCTACGTACCCGCCTCCACCGCTGCCCACCCCCTGCACCCGATATTCACCGCTCCGGCACGAATCGCCCTCCCCGTGAACGGAGCCTCCGGCGGGTCAGTCCTCCATCAGCTGCCGCAGCCGGCAGGCGTACCAGGTGGTCGCGGCGCAGCCCCCCTGACCCGGCTGCGGCCCTGGGGTGCGAGGAGCACCGCCGGCACCGGCAGGTGGCTGATCAGGGCGGCTGCCGGCCATGGCCCCGATGCTGACCGGGATGGCGCCGAGGTGGTCCAGGGCCTCGACGAGTCCGAACTGGCCGCCGTCGGCCGCTGGCTCACCGGCACCGTCGCCGTCATGCGCGAATCCGCGCTCGCCCTGGCGGAGGAGAACCGCGGTGGCGGTCCGGAGGAAGCGAAGCCCTAGCCGCAGCCGGCGACGCTCAGAGGTAGCGGGGCAGGTCGGCGGTCGAGATGGTCCAGCGGTCGATGGTGACGTCCTCGCCGTACACGAAGTCCTTGCGCGTGGCGTACCGGGGACCGGCGGAGGTGGAGTGGATGTCGGACAGCACGGCGCCGGAGCCCGTACGGGGATCGAAGATCGCGTAGACCGGGATCCCGAGCAGCGGGTAGTCGCGCATTTTGCCGACCCAATCGTTGTCGGGATTCGAGCGGGACACGATCTCGATCGCGGCGATGAGGGTCCGGGGGTCGAAGGAACCCTGGATCTCCATGTCGGCCTCGGCGATGAGGATGAGGTCGGGCAACCGCATGATGCCCTCGGGCTCCGCCTCGACATCGGGGGCCCCTGTATGCGCCACAAGCTCCTCCGGCATTACCTTTTCCAGCCGTTTCCGGAGGCGCAGCGCGGTCAGCTCGTGAGGGCCGGACGGAGCCATCATGTCGTGGACGATGCCTTCCTTGGTGATCTCGAACTTGCCGGGAACTGTGTCGTCCAGCGCCCCCACGACATCGCGCATCGCCTGGTACCGAAGGCTTTCCCGCCTCGCGTCGTCCTGGGCGATGGTCATGGTGTCGGCTCCTCGCCTGTCCCCTGGGGCCCGAGTCATCACCTCCATGCTAGGCCGCCGCATGCATATCGGGCGGGCAGTCGCGGCAGCGGCCGGGGTGCGGGGCGCGGAAGGCGCGTTCGCAGCCGTCGCAGGTCTGGAAGGGGTCCGGCCGTCTGACCGGCCGGGCCGCCGGGGCCGGGGGCAGGTGGGGCGGGAGCAGCGCGGTGAGGCGGTAGCCGAGTACGGCGGCGGGGCTGCGCATGTCCACCGGCAGGTCCGCGGCCAGGAACCGCCCCACGGCATCGGGCTCGATCCCGCGCTCCAGCCAGGCCGATACGCCCGGCGCGAGCCGCTGGACGTCCCGCTCGGACAGCAGCAGCCGCGGGTCGTACCGCCGCAGGCCGGCAAGCAGGTCGGCGGCCTGCGGGTGCGGGTGCTGCTCCGCAGGTGGGGCAGCGGGTGCGGGCGCCTTCTCGGGATCCGGCTCCGGCGCGGGTACAGGTTCGCGGTCCGGCGACGGGGGCGGAGGAGGCGGGGCGTCCGGGGCGTCCGGGGCGTCCGGGGCGTCCGGGGCGTCCGGGGCAACGGTGGCCCCCGGCTTGTTGTACGAGTACGTCCGCGTCACCACCCGCCCGCCGTCCAGCCGCTCGCGCCGCCGCTCCAGGTAGCCGCACCGCTCCAACTCCCGCAAGGCGGAGGCGATCCGCACCTCCCCCTCCGGGAAGCGGCCGGTGAGCGCCCTGATGCCGACCGGGGCGCCGTCGGGCAGCGACTGGATGTACGCCGCGACCCCGATCGCCGTCGCCGACAGCCCGCGGTGCTGGAGGAGGTGGTTGCCGACCACGGTGTAGTGACTCGTGTGCCGCGTGTTGACGTGGATGACACCGGATCGGGGGGTCCCGGAGGGAACACGGGACGTGGCGCACGAGGGCGCGCTAGGGTGCTCAAGAGCCATTGGGAAGGTTGCTGCTTCCTAGTTGGTCAGGCCCTCGACCGGGATGCCAGTCCCGCCGGGGGCCGTCTCATGTCTGCTGTTGTCGGGGCGAGCATATGCCCGGCAACCCGCCGGAAATCCAGCCCAGTTGGCATGATTCACCCGTCCGAGCGACGGGGGCCGGTTGGGTTGGGTTGGGCTGGGTTGGGTTGGTTGGTTTTCTCTCCCGGTCTTTGACTCCTTATACGTCTACGTGCGCCGGATCGCGGAGCCCCGCGACCCGGCGGCGAGGGACACCTCCGCCCACACCACCTTGCAGGGAACCGGCCCTTCCCTGACGCCCCAACGGTCCGCGAGCGCATCGACCAGCACGAGCCCCCGCCCCGGGTCGCGGATCTCCGGGATCCGGTCACCGCGGGTGTCCGTCACCTCGATGAGGAGCACGTCGGGGGCGACGGTCAGCGCCAGTCGGAAGTCCCGCCCAGGCACCCGTCCATGGGTCACGGCGTTGGCGGCGAGCTCGGCCACGATGTGCGCGGGATCGTGCAACGGGAGCCCCCATCCCCGCAGTTGTTCGACCGCGAGGAGGCGGGCGAGCCGGGCGCCGCGCGGGGTGGCGGAGAGCTGGACGTGGAAGTCGACGAGTTGAGGAATCACGTCACTCAGCGTGGCCATCCGTGCGTACCGTGAGAAGGGACGCCGCCCGTACGTCCGGCGTTTGTCCGGAGCTTGTCCGGTGCTGTCCTGGCTGTCCGGACCGGGTGAGGGGCACACAGCGTTGAGGAATTTCGCTGCGGTGGAGGGGGCGTGGGCATGACCGTGGACAGTGACGGTACGGAAGAACCCGGCTGGGACGTCGATCCGGAGGACGAGCAGGGAGTGGCGGTGGTGGCCGCGCTCGGCCGCCAGCTCAAGGCCTGGCGCGAGGCGGCCGGCCTGCGGCCCGCCGAGTTCGGGGCGGCCATCCGGTACGGGGAGGACCAGGTCCGCAAGGTCGAAGCGGGCAAGCGGATCCCCCGCCCCGAGTACCCGGACAGGGCGGACGAGGCGCTGAACGCGGGCGGCAAGATCACCGCGATGAAGGCGGATCTGGAGCAGGTCCGCTACCCCAGGAAAGTCCGCGCGTTGGCGAAGCTGGAAGCCAAGGCAGTCGAGATCGGCGTGTACAGCACGCACGCAGTACACGGCCTGCTGCAGACACCGGACCACGCGCGGGCCCTCTTCGAGATGCGACAGCCCGCGTACTCACACGACGAAGTGGAGCGGTACACGGCCGCACGGATGGCCCGCCAGACCATCTTCGACAAGACACCCGCCTGCGCCATCAGCTTCGTCCACGAAGCATCAGCACTGAGTCGTCCCATCGGAGGCACAATGGTGTGGCGCCGTCAGCTCGAACGGCTCCTGGAGGTAGGAACGTTGCGGAACGTATCGCTCCAGGTCATGCCGAATACCTGCGAGGCTCACGCTGGTATGGACGGTGGCATCGAGATCCTCAAGTTCGGGGACGGCACAGGCGTGGGACGTTCCGAAGGAGCATTCAACGGACGCCCGGTCTCCGACCCGAAGCACCTCCGGATCCTTGACCTGCGCTATGGCATCATCCGGGCTGAGGCTCTCACGCCACGGGAGTCGCGAGAGTTCATCAAGGGACTGCTGGGAGAGACATGATCAACAATCCCAAGCTCGACTGGTTCAAGAGCAGCTACAGCAGCGGCAGCGAAGGCGACTCCTGCGTCGAGGTGGCCAACACCCCCCGCGCGGTCCTGGTCCGCGACTCGAAGGACACCCGCCTCCCCCACCTCACCGTCGGCCCGCACGCATGGGCCGGGTTCGTGGCCCACGCGTCCGGGATCTGAGGACCTACGCCACCCCTCAGGCGCGGGTGCAGACGTGCACCGACTCGCTGTTGTGGCCGTCGTTGTGGACGATCCGCAGGACGTTGTTCTTGTACGTCACCTTCAGCTGCTGGCCGTCGCCCGTGCCGCTCGCGCCCGGCGGCTTCCAGGGCAGGACCAGCGAGGCGGTGTCCTCGACGGTCCCCGGGACCGTGTGGGCCTCGCCGCCGCTCAGCCTCCGCAGCTCCTTGCCCCCCTCGAACATCTGGTAGCTCAGGCGGCCGCCGCGCAGCAGCCACTGCCCCTCCCACCTGACCGGGGTGCCGTCTGCGTCCCAGACGATGGTGAAGCCGCCGTTGCCGCCGGGCGGGGCCATCACCGTGGCCGTTCCGCGGACCGTCTTGCTGCCGGGGGTGGTCGACTCCAGCTTCCAGGTGCCCCCGATGAAGGCGTCGAAGGCGCGGGCGACCGGACCCGAGGAGGCCGGCGCCGGGGTGGGGATCGGGTACCCGCCGGGCACGGGGGCCTTGCCCTCCGTGGAGGCGCCGGACGGCGGGGCGTCCTTGCCCTTGCCGCCGCACGCCGCGACCAGCGAGGCCCCGACGCCGATCGCCAGGTACCGCAGTGCGTTGCGCCTGCCGATCATCTGCGCCGCCGCGCGTATCTCTCGTACCGTCACCATTCCTCCAGACAAGGTGAGTTGATCATCGACGGTCGACTATAGGGCGCCGCCGCCCGCCCCCGCGGAACCGAGTGATCACCTTCGCGTCTCCAGGACACGGGGGTGATCGCATGGGTGCGTATCGCGACGCTCGGGCGAGGCTTCCGCGCGAGAACATCGACCTGCCCGAGGACCGGGGGTGTCTGCGGTGGGTGCTGGGCGTTCCGCTCACGCTCATCCACCTGCTGAACGCGTTCCTCGTCTACGCCGCCCTGCGCTACGGGCCCGAGGGCGAGTGGGACCACCACGGGTACCAGGCGCTCGGCACCGCGTGCTTCGTGTCGCAGTGCCTGAGCGTCATCGGGATCCTGATCACGCTCATCCCGAGCGTCCGCCGGGCCATGGGCCTGTGGTGGTTCTTGCCGCCCGTGGTCCTGGGCGTCATCGCCTACATCCGCGTCACGACGGCCTGAGACACGCCGCGGCCCCGCCCGCCCTCACACCGCGCACCCGCTGCGCACCATCGGAGACATCCGAGCGGCACTGCGGCAGGGCCAGGGGTTTCCCAACGACAGAGCCGACTTCGAGGCCGATCTGACACGGGCCCTCGAAGCATCCTCGGATCTCGACCTCGGTGCCGTCGCGGACGTCATCCGGGACTACCGGGGACGCATCCTGCTGCGCTCCGACCCCGTCCCGGACGACACCTCGGCCGACGACTAGCCGGCAGCTCCGGCACGCCGCAGCCCCCCGCCCGGACGGGGGCGGGGGGCTGCGGCGAGTGTGGCGGAGCCACAGGGGTCAGGCCGCGACGGCGACCTGGGTCGGGGTGGCGGGGGCCGGGTCGTCCAGCGGGGAGGCCGAGGCGGAGGCGTAGGCCTCCTTGTCGAGGATGCCTTCGCGGGCCGAGACGATGACCGGGACCAGGGCTTGGCCGGCCACGTTCGTGGCGGTGCGGATCATGTCCAGGATGGGGTCGATGGCCATGAGGAGGCCGACGCCCGCCAGCGGGAGGCCGAGGGTGGAGAGGGTCAGCGTCAGCATGACCGTCGCGCCCGTCAGGCCGGCCGTCGCGGCCGAGCCGATGACCGAGACGAAGACGATGAGCAGGTACTCCTTGATGCCCAGCTGGACGTCGAAGATCTGCGCGATGAAGATCGCGGCGAGCGCCGGGTAGATCGCGGCGCAGCCGTCCATCTTGGTCGTCGCGCCGAACGGGACGGCGAAGGAGGCGTACTCCTTCGGGACGCCGAGGCGCTCGGTGACCTTCTGGGTGACGGGCATGGTGCCGACCGAGGAGCGGGAGACGAAGGCCAGCTGGATGGCCGGCCAGGCGCCCTTGAAGAACTTGAGCGGGCTGACCTTGGCGACCGTGGCGAGGAGGAGCGGGTAGACGCCGAACAGGACGATCGCGCAGCCGATGTAGATGTCGGCGGTGAAGGTCGCGTACTTGCCGATGAGCTCCCAGCCGTACGTGGCGATCGCGGTGCCGATGAGGCCGACGGTGCCGATCGGGGCGAGGCGGATGACCCACCACAGGGCCTTCTGGAGGAGTTCCAGGGCGGATTCGGCGAGGTCGAGCACCGGCTTGGCCTTGGCGCCGAGCTGGAGGGCGGCGATGCCTGCGACGACGGCGAGGAAGACGATCTGGAGGACCTTGAGCTGGGTGAACGGCGTGACGATGTCCGTCGGCACGATGCCGGTGAGGAAGTCGATCCAGGAGCCGGTCTTCTTGGGGTCCTTGCCGTCGGCGGCGGTGAGACCGGTGCCGGAGCCCGGGTCGGTCAGCAGGCCGATGGCGATGCCGATGCCGACGGCGATCAGCGAGGTGATCATGAACCAGAGCAGCGTGCGGGAGGCCAGGCGGGCCGCGTTGTTCACCTTCCGCAGGTTGGTGATCGACACCAGGATCGCGAAGAAGACGAGCGGGGCGATGGCCAGCTTGAGGAGCTGGACGAAGATGTCGCCCGTCTTCTCCAGCGTGGTGGCGAGCCAGCTGACGTCCTGGCTGCGGGCTATCCAGCCGAAGAGGACGCCGAGGGCGAGACCGGCGACGATCTGGGCCCAGAAGGGGAATTTGAACGAGGCCTTGGCGGGGCTGCCGGGGGCCTGGGGGGTCGCGGACACGGACACTCTCCGGGGTTGGCGCACACGAAAGAAAGGGGTGCTGCGGGACGGGGTGACGAGGGTGGTGCGGTGCGGCGAACGGCAACCGGAAGGGCCGGCCGGGACCGCTGCTGCGCGAGCTCAGCTCAACAGCAACAGGCCGCGGACGCGCGGCGGCAGAGGTCGACGTGCAGGCGCGCCACGAGCGGGACGCTCGTGGTCATCGGGTGCGCAGCTGTGGTCAACATGTTCGACACGCTAACACTCATGCTTTGAGAAACTCAAAGGCGTACTTTGAGCCAGGGGCGCACCGAGCCCCCTTGCGCAGCCGTGGAAAACACCAACGCCCCAGCGCTGCGGGCGGTCTACCCGGCGCTGGGGCGGTTCGGTGTGTGATGAAACTAACTGGCCCGTCGCGGGCCTCCCGCTCGTTACGGGCTCTACGAGTTCACGCGCGCGGCCTCGTCGGCCACGTCCTCCTGGCTCCGGTTCTCGGCCAGCTTCTGCTTCGCACCCGCGACGCGGCCGGAGATCTGCGCGGACATCTCGTCGCGCTGCTTGCGCAGGAAGACGAAGGAGAGCGGCGCGGAGAGCACGAGGGCGAGCAGGACGACCCAGATCGGGTTGGCATCGCCGAGGCCGGCGGGGACCCAGCCGAGGCTGACGAGCCCGGCGACGACGACGAGGCATCCGACGAAGATGCCCAGCCGCATCGCGGTGTAGCGGATCGTTGCGCTCGGCTTGAGGGACACGGTGACCCCTTCTCTCTCGTCGTCCTGCGGCTGTACGTGCCCGTCCAGTGAAGCACGCCGCGGCTAGCCGCAAGGCCGCCGGGGGTCGTCGGTCGGCACCAGCCTCAGCGAGGCGAGCGGGATCTTGAGGGCCGCCGCGTCCCGGGCGGACCAGAGCACGACGGTGCCGTCCGCGTCCCCGAGGGAGAGGTAGGGGTGCGACGGATCCAGCAGCCCGCCGTCGGTGGGCACCTTCGCCACGTCCTCGACGGGCCGGGCGCAGACCCACTCGGGCTCGATCCCGTACAGGGCGGGCGGGGTGCTTCCTTCGGCGGCTGCGGCGACGGCGTCCCGGCCGGCGTCGACGGCCGGAAGGTAGGCGAGCCGCCAGACACCGAAGAGGAGGCTCCAGACGGAGACGAACACGAAGGCGGTGTAGGCCATCCACCGGTCCCGCACCATCAAGTGGAAGTGCTTGGCGAAGCCCAGCAGGGCGGGCGCCAGCAGCCACAGGCTCATCGCTGCCAGGACCGTGAGTGCGGCCGCGAGATGGTGCACGGCGGGCACCTCCACGTCCTCCAGGTCGACGCCGAACTCATCCAGGTACACCGCGGGCAGGGACAGCCCCACGGTCGGCAGCAGTCCGGGCAGGAACGGCACCAGCGCCGGCAGCAGCCACGGCAGGGACCTGCGCAGGCCGGACTGCCGGAACAGCCGGCCCAGGCCGACGAGGATGAACAGGGCGAGCGCGAGGAGGCCGGTCGCGTGGAAGCCCCGCAGGCGATCGGGCAGGAAGATCCAGACGACCACTCCGATGAGACCACCGCAGAGGGCCGCGCACACGAACTGCACGACGGCGGCGAAGACGGCGAGTCCGAGCGGCCAGTCCGCACGGTTGCGGCGGTACAGGGCGGACCCGAGCGCCACGGTGGGCACGGCCAGGGCAGCGAACAGGGCGAGGGGGGCGAGACTCTGCTCGCTCAAGGCCAGCGGCAGCAGGCCCGCCCCGAGGACCAGCGCGCACGCCACGGGGTACTGGGCGTCCCGGTGGGAGTGGCCGGCGCGCCGGATGACGTGCTGCCCGGGGGCGCCCGGCAGCGCGAAGCCCGACCTGCGCACCTCGACGCCGGCCGGCGGATCCGGTGCCCCGGGCAGCGGGCGGGCGGCCAGCGCCCTGGCCCGCTCCTCCTCCCGGGCCCGTACCTGCCGTCCGCTGCCCACCAGCCGCGCGGTCTCGTCGCGCAGCCGCGTCGCGGCGGTCGCGAACGGCCCCGGGGCGGGGGCGGGATCCGGGGCGGGGGCGGGATCCGGGGCGGCGGCCGGATCCGGGTCCGGGGCCGGGCTCGCCGGGCCGCGGTACGCCTGCCAGTACGGTCGCACCTCCGGCCTGCGCTCGATCCGGTCCACCGCGTCCACCACCAGGTCGAGGCAGAGGTTCTCGGCGAGCACCTCGATGCGCTGTCGGGCTCCGGTGACCGCCCGGAAGTACGAGCCCGGGTAGCGGAGCTCGACCAGGTACTCGGTGCGGGACTCGGTGACCGGGGTGGCGGCCGGGCCCCGCCGTTCGAGGACGGGCCAGCCGCGCTCGGCGAGGGCGGCCTCGAAGAGGTCGCGGTCCGTCTGCGTGCCGCGCAGTTGCACCAGCGCCACGGCCCGCCGGTCCCACCGCACCACGGTCACGGCCATCCTCAGCCCCCTCCTCGCTGCGCCCCGACTGGGGATCAGTGAAGCGGAAGCAGCATGACGATGTCGTCCCTATCGTCGTTTTCCGCCACCCGGATGGCTCCGGGGATCCGGCCGACCTCCTTGTAGCCGCAGGCCGCGTAGAAGTGCTCCAGGCCGAGGCCGCCGCGGCAGGTCAGGCGGACGGCCTCGATGCCGTCGAGGGTGCGGGCGCCGTCGGCGAGGGCGGCCATCAGGTCGCGGCCGTAGCCCTTGCCCTGGTGGCGGGGGTGGACCATCACCGTGTAGGCCCAGAGCCAGTGCGTCTGCAGGCGGTGGGTGTTGAGGGTGAGGAAGGCGGTGGCGGCCACCTCGCCCTGTTCGTCGTGTCCGACGAGCAGCCGGGTTCCCCCGTCCGCGACCGCGGCGAGCTGCTTGATCAGCTGCGGGCGGATGTCGTCGACGGCGACCGGGGGCACGAAGCCGACGGCGCCGCCCGCGTTGGTCACGTCCGCCCACAGGCGGAGGATTCCGGCGTGCAGGGCGGAGTCGACGACCGGATCCAAAGTGAAGGTAATAGACACAGGGTGAGTTTAGCTATTACAGCAACGCTGGTCCAGCATCAACCAAGCCCCGATCCGGGCGGATCGGGGCTTGGCTGTCCTGCGGCAGACCGCGAGGTCAGACGCGCATCGCCTGCGGCGTCTCGCGCAGGCCCGCCTCCGGGCCGGGGTACTCGCGGATGATCTCGTAGCGCGTGTTGCGCTCGACCGGCCGGAAGCCCGCCTCGCGGATCAGCTCGAGCAGGTCCTCACGGCCCAGCTTGTTCGGCGTGCCGTAGTTGTCGGCGTCGTGCGTGATCTTGTACTCGACGACCGAGCCGTCCATGTCGTCCGCGCCGTGCTGGAGCGCCAGCTGTGCGGTCTGCACGCCGTGCATCACCCAGAAGACCTTGACGTGCGGGACGTTGTCGAAGAGGAGCCGGGAGACCGCGAAGGTCTTCAGGGCCTCGGCGCCCGTCGCCATCGTCGTCCGCGCCTGGAGCTTGTTGCGTACCTTGCCGTCCTTCATGTCCACGAAGTCGTGCTGGTAGCGCAGTGGGATGAAGACCTGGAAGCCGCCGGTCTCGTCCTGGAGCTCGCGCAGCCGCAGCACGTGGTCCACGCGGTGGCGCGGCTCCTCGATGTGCCCGTAGAGCATCGTCGAAGGCGTCTTGAGGCCCTTCGAGTGCGCGAGGCGGTGGATGCGCGACCAGTCCTCCCAGTGGGTGCGGTGGTCGACGATGTGCTGACGCACCTCCCAGTCGAAGATCTCCGCGCCGCCGCCGGTGAGCGACTCCAGGCCGGCCTCGATCAGCTCGTCGAGGATGTCGGAGGCCGACATGCCCGAGATCGTCTCGAAGTGGTGGATCTCCGTCGCCGTGAAGGCCTTCAGCGAGACGTTCGGCAGCGCCTTCTTCAGCTCGGACAGCGAGCGCGGGTAGTAGCGCCACGGCAGGTTCGGGTGCAGGCCGTTGACGATGTGCAGCTCGGTGAGGTTCTCGTTCTCCATGGCCTTGGCCAGGCGGACGGCCTCCTCGATGCGCATCGTGTACGCGTCCTTCTCGCCCGGCTTGCGCTGGAACGAGCAGTACGCGCACGAGGCGGTGCACACGTTCGTCATGTTGAGGTGCCGGTTGACGTTGAAGTGGACGACGTCACCGTTCTTGCGCGTGCGCACCTCGTGGGCGAGGCCACCGAGCCAGGCCAGGTCGTCCGACTCGTAGAGGGCGATGCCGTCCTCACGGGTCAGCCGCTCGCCGGAGCGGACCTTCTCCTCCAGCTCGCGCTTGAGCCCAGCGTCCATGTACCGGTCGCCTCCCTATGCCTTTTGCCTGTCCTGCAACCGTCGCCCACCGTACTCTCAGGCCTCTTCGGGCAGCTCCCCGACCCGGTTCTCCCACTTGGTGGAGAGCACGATGGTGGTGCGGGTGCGGGAGACGCCCTTGGTCCCGGAGAGCTTGCGGATGATCTTCTCCAGGCCGTCCACGTCGCTGGCGCGCACCTTCAGCATGAAGGAGTCGTCGCCCGCGATGAACCAGCAGTCCTCGATCTCGGCGAGGTCGCGCAGCCGGCGGGCGACGTCCTCGTGGTCCGCGGCGTCGGAGAGGGAGATGCCGATCAGCGCGGTGACGCCCATACCGAGCGAGGCCGAGTCCACGGTCGCGCGGTAGCCGGTGATCACGCCGGCCGTCTCCAGCCGGTTGATGCGGTCGGTGACGCTGGGGCCGGAGAGGCCCACGAGACGGCCCAGCTCCGCGTACGAGGCACGGCCGTTTTCCCGGAGTGCCTGGATGAGCTGCCTGTCCACCGTGTCCATTTACGTGGAGCCTTCCATTATTCGGCGATCCTGCAAGTCTAGGTATAGAATCAAAGGCGCACAGGGTCAACACCCTGTGAATCTTTCAACAGATCAATGACGATCTTCAGGAGTGGTTCACCGTGTACACGATCGAGATGGCCTACGCACACATGCGACAGCTCCAGGAGCTGGCCAACCGATCCCGCACCGACCAGCCGTCCGCCGCGCACCGCGTCGACAAGACCCGCAAGCCGCGCACCGCCAAGAAGCGCTAGCCACCGCTTGCCTCCGAGGGGCGGGCTCCACCGAGCTCCCCTTCCCAACGGCGGTACAGCCGGTGCGGCACCCCTGCCGCGTCCAGCACCCGCCCCGCGACGAAATCCACCAGGTCCTGGATGTGCGTCGCACCCGCGTAGAACGCCGGCGAGGCGGGCAGCACGACCGCGCCCGCCTCGTCCAGCGTCACCAGATGCTTCAGCGTCTGCCCGTTCAGCGGGGTCTCCCGCACCGCGACCACCAGCCGGCGCCGCTCCTTGAGCGTCACGCTCGCCACGCGCTGGAGCAGGTCCTTCGACAGCCCGAGCGCCACCCCCGCCACGCAGGCCGTGGACGCCGGCACGATCAGCATCCCCCTGACGGGGTACGAGCCCGAGCTCGGACCGGCCGCCAGGTCCCCGGCGCCCCAGTAGCGGACGTCGGCCAGTTCCGGACGCGCGAAGGTGCCGGGCTTCCCGTCGGCCCCGCGCTCCAGCCACTCCCCGAGGTCCGCCCGCCAGTGCGCGTCGCGAAAGGCGATGCCGGTCTCGTCCAGCAGGGTGAGCCGCGAGGCCCGGCTCACCACCAGGTCGACGCTCTCCCCGGCCGCGAGCAGCCCGCGGAGCACCGCCGCCGCATAGGGCGTCCCGGAGGCGCCGGAAACCCCGACCACCCACGGGGTGCGCTTGCGCTCAGTCATACCTCCGAGACTATCCGGCCACCGCGGGCGGGCACTCGCTAAGGTGGCCGCACGTTCCAGAGGGTGGGACGGACGGGGGGCGGAGATGGACACGACCATGGGCACGACGGCCGAGGGGTCCTGGCGGCAGGGCGACCGCGCGAAGGCCGCCGCCCAGCTGATGCTGGGGTGGGTGGCCCTGCTGTGGGTGATCGAGGCGGCCGATCTCGCCACCGGGCACGCGCTGGACTGGTACGGCATCCGTCCGCGCGAGGCCGACGGCCTCGGCGGCATCCTCACCGCCCCGTTCCTGCACTTCGGCTTCGGGCACGTGGCGGCCAACAGCGTCCCGCTGCTGGTCTTCGGCTTCGTCGCGGCCCTCAGCGGCATACGCCGCTTCCTCGCCGTCAGCGCGCTGATCATCCTGGCGGACGGGATCGGCATCTGGCTGATCTCGCCCCCGAACACGATGACCGCGGGCGCCTCGGGCCTGGTCTTCGGCCTCTTCGGCTACCTCGTGGTCCGCGGCTTCGTCGAACGGCGGGCCCTCGGCATCGCGGTGGGCGTGGTGATCGCCGCGATCTGGGGCGGCTCCTTCTTCCTCGGCATCCTGCCCACGAACACCGAGGTCAGCTGGCAGGGCCACCTCTGCGGCCTCGCGGCGGGCGTGGTGACGGCCCTGTACTTCCGCCGCCCGGCCGCCAGGCCCGCCCTCGGCTAGAAGGTCAGGCCCCGGACCACCAGGTCCAGCAGGGCGCACACGAAGAGGGCGATCCCGATGAAGCCGTTGACCGTGAAGAAGGCCCGGTTCAGGCGGGACAGGTCGTGCGGCGTCACGATGCTGTGCTCGTAGAAGAAGGCGCAGACGACGATCAGCAGGCCCGCCCAGAAGAACATCCCCGCGTCCGTGGCGAGGCCGTACCAGGCCAGCAGCGCCGTGGTCACGACGTGCGCGCCCCGGGCGCCCCACAGCGCGGCGGCGACGCCGAAGCGGGCCGGGACCGACTTGACGCCCTCGGCCCGGTCGGCGGCCACGTCCTGGCTGCCGAAGATCAGGTCGAAGCCGC
The DNA here is from genome assembly GCF_040684275.1 of Streptomyces sp. NPDC091371. Taxonomy (NCBI): domain Bacteria; kingdom Bacillati; phylum Actinomycetota; class Actinomycetes; order Kitasatosporales; family Streptomycetaceae; genus Streptomyces; species Streptomyces sp. NPDC091371. The sequence goes on along the minus strand of NZ_JBFBFP010000009.1, from coordinate 24,911 downwards.
CGATCCACACGCCCACGGCGAGGCCGAGGATGACGGCGTCCCAGGACCACTCGCCGGTGACGGCCAGCCAGGCGCCGATGGGGCCTATGGCCTGGGCGAGGCCCAGGATGGCGTGCGGGAAGTTCGTGAACCGCTTGCCGTACGGGTACACCACCATCGGGACGACGGCCAGCGGCGCCAGCATCAGGCAGAGCGGGTTCAGCAGCGCGGCCGCCCCGAGGAACACGACGAGCGCCACCCCGGCCCCGGTCCACGCGGAGCGCACGGACACCGCCCCGGTGACCAGCTCACGGCCGGCGGTGCGGGGGTTGCGGGCGTCGATCTCGCGGTCGATGATCCGGTTGGCGGCCATCGCGAAGGTCCGCAGGCCCACCATGCAGACGGTGACGAGCAGCAGCTTGCCCCAGTGCACGTTCCGGTCGAGCTGGAACATGGCGGTGAGCGCGGCGATGTAGGCGAAGGGCAGCGCGAAGACCGAGTGCTCGATCATCACGAGCCGCAGGAACGCCTTGACCTTGTTGCCGGCCTCGGGGGCGGGGCCCGGTCCTACGACCTCATCGGCGGTGGTCATCATGCGGGGCTCCTGCGGAGGGCTGCGGGGTGGACGAGTCGGCTGTCCGGGCGGACGGTGCCTCTCACGCCAGGCTCCGGCGGAACTCTTCGAGGTGGGCCAGCAGGGTCGTAAGCGCAATGGGGCCGGTCTGCAGTGTGACCGTGGGCGCGCCCTCGGGCTCGGGCGGGGTGGCGTGCACTGTGAACACGTAGCCCTCGTCCACGCGGGCGGAACTGCCCGGACGGGCGTCCAGCCGGAGGACGGCACCCGCATCGACGGTGAACGGCTCGCCGGTGCCGAGCCCGGCCTGCAGCCGCTCCGCGAAGTCGTCGACCTCGGCGTCACGCACACCGGGCAGCTCGAAGCCGCCGTCGGCTTCGTAGTTGTCGTCCAGCACCAGGGCCCACAGGTTGCCGGGGCCCGCGAACTCCTCGGCCGAGACACCCGCCTGCTCGGCAGCTTCCTGGACGAACGGGTCCGCCGGGTCGAGCTTCGGGCGCACGAGGAGCATGAACGTCGTGTCCTCGCCGATGAACAGCGCCGGTCCACCGAATTCGGAGGTCACAGGCCGTACTCCTTCCAGCGGCGGTCCACCAGGGCGGCGGTCGCGGGGTCGGACTCCACCATGTCGGGCCAGCCGCCGTCGCGGGTGTAGCCCTCCTCGGGGAGTTTCTTCGTGGCGTCGATGCCGGCCTTGCCGCCCCAGAACTGCTGGTACGAGGCGTGGTCCAGGTGGTCCACCGGGCCTTCGACGACCGTCAGGTCGCGGGAGTAGTCCGTGTTGCCGAGCGCCCGCCAGGACACCTCGTGCAGGTCGTGGACGTCGCAGTCGGAGTCCACCACGATGATCAGCTTGGTCAGCGACATCATGTGGGCGCCCCAGATGGCGTGCATGACCTTCTGCGCGTGCTTGGGGTACTTCTTGTCGATCGAGACGATCGCGCAGTTGTGGAAGCCGCCCGACTCGGGGAGGTGGTAGTCGACGATGTCCGGCACGATGATCTTGAGGAGCGGCAGGAAGAACCGCTCCGTGGCGCGGCCCAGCGGGCCGTCCTCCGTCGGCGGCCGGCCGACGACGATCGACTGGAGCAGCGGACGCTTGCGCATCGTCACGCAGTCGATCTTCAGCGCCGGGAAGGGCTCCTGCGGGGTGTAGAAGCCGGTGTGGTCGCCGAAGGGGCCCTCCGGGAGCATCTCCCCCGGCTCCAGCCAGCCCTCGATGACGACCTCGGCGTTGGCGGGGACCTGGAGCGGGACCGTCTTGCAGTCGACCATCTCGATCCGCTTGCCCGCGACGAACCCGGCGAAGAGGTACTCGTCGATGTCGCCCGGCAGCGGGGCCGTGGACGCGTACGTGACGGCCGGCGGGCAGCCGAAGGCGATCGCGACCGGCAGCCGCTCGCCGCGCTTGGCGGCGACCGCGTAGTGGTTGCGGCTGTCCTTGTGGATCTGCCAGTGCATGCCGATGGTGCGCTTGTCGTGGCGCTGGAGGCGGTAGAGGCCGAGGTTGCGGACGCCCGTCTCCGGGTGCTTGGTGTGCGTGAGCCCCAGGTTGAAGAAGGACCCGCCGTCCTTGGGCCAGGTGAACAGGGCCGGCAGCTGGTCGAGGTCCACGTCGTCGCCGGTGAGGACGACCTCCTGTACGGGGGCGGAGTCGCCCTTCACCTTCTTCGGCGGCACGTGGACCATCGAGCCGAGCTTGCCGAAGGCCTCGCGGACCCCGATGAAGCCCTGCGGCAGCTCGGGCTTGAGCAGGCCGCCGATCTTCTCGCTGATCTCGCCGTACGACTTCAGGCCCAGGGCCTTGAGCAGGCGGCGGTCGGTGCCGAAGACGTTCATGGCCAGCGGCATCGCCGAGCCCTTGACGTTCTCGAAGAGGAGCGCCGGACCCCCCGCCTTGTTCACTCTGTCGACGATCTCCCCGACCTCCAGGTACGGGTCGACTTCGGCCTTGATGCGCTTGAGGTCGCCTTCTCGCTCCAGAGCCCGGAGCAGCGAGCGGAGATCGTCGTAAGCCATAGGGGCCAGTATCGGTCACCGGCTACGCTGGGCCTGTCACCGGGGCCGTGGAAATCGAACCCCGCCATTGCTCACAGGGGGCTGTTCCGCATGATCAGGGCACTGCTGTACATCCTGCCGATCGTGCTCACGATCTACGCGTTCATCGACTGCCTCAACACCCCCGAGGACGAGGCCAAACACCTCCCCAAGGTCGTCTGGGTCATCATCATCCTGCTGTTCTGGATCGTCGGCCCGATCGTGTGGTTCGCGGCGGGCAAGATGCGCCACGCCCCGGCCGGCGGCCGTACGCCCTCCGAGTGGCACCGCAACCACCGCCACGAGTGGGTCGCCCCCGACGACAACCCGGAGTTCCTCAGCGCCCTCCGCGATGAGAACAAGAAGGACGAGGCCCTCCTCAAGGACTGGGAGGCGGACCTGCGCCGCCGCGAGGAGGAGCTCAAGCGGCGCGAGGAAGACGGGAACAAGGACGGCTGACGGGAGCGGTCACTGCGCCCAGGGCAGGACTCGGGTTCCCTCGGTGCCGGGGACGGAGACGACTCCGTCCGCGCGCATGGCCACGTACGCCTGGAAGGGCTCGGTGGAGTGGATGCGGCGCATCACGTCGGGCGGCAGGACCAGGGTCTGACCGGCGGTCACCTTCTCGGTGCGGCCGTCGCAGGTGGCTTCCAGGGAGCCGGCGGTGAGCGTCCAGACCTGTTCGCGGCTGACGGAGTGCTCGGGGCCGGTGATTCCGGCGGCCATGTCGACGCGCCAGGTGCTGAGCTCGGCGCTGCCCCGGCTGGGGGCGGCGAGCCGGGTCATGGTGGCGTTCGGGGTGACGACGGCGTCGTCGGGAGAAGCGGCGATCACACGCAAGGCAGAGTCCTCGTTCCGGTTGAGTCAAGTAGCTTTACTCGAATGAGTAAAGCAGCTTGTCTTGCCCGTGTCACCATGTTTCCGTGACCGATCACCGAAGCGACGACGGCATCGAGCTGACCTTCCTGCTGGGGCTGGGCTTCCAGCTGGTGCTGGGCGAGTTCACCCGCAGGGTCGCCGACGCCGGATACGCCGACCTGCGCCCCGTGCACGGCATGGCCTTCCAGGCCCTCAAGGGGCCCGGCGCCACCGCCAGCGAGCTCGCCGAGCGGCTCGGGGTGACCAAACAGGCCGCCGGGCAGATCGTCGACGACCTGGAGAAGCGCGGCTACGTCCGCCGCGAGCCGCACCCCGAAGGGGGCCGGCGCAAGCTGGTGGTGCTGACCGGCGCGGCCACCGAGCACCTGGCCGTCGCGGGGCGGATCCTGCACGAGCTGGAGGCCGAGCTGGGGAGCTCCGTAGACCTCGGCGCCCTGCGCGGGGAGCTCGGGCGGCTGGTGCGGGCGCTGCACGGGGAAGAGGGGCTGCCGCCGCTGCGGCCGGTGTGGTGAAGGCGGGAGGGCGGGGCTACGTCCTGGAGAAGGACGCGTAGGCCTCGCGCAGTTCCGCCCAGCGGGTGTCGGACCAGGTGGCCCAGTTCGCCGGGTGCCCGGCGAGCGCGGATTGCAGCAGCTCGAAGTGCTCGTGCCAGCCGGCCAGGCAGTCCAGGCGCTCGTCCTCGGGACCGCCGCGCTCGTTGACGAAGCGGATCACGGTGGAGTCCGTGCCGACCGCCTCCAGGTGGAAGCGGATCCGCCCGTGCTCGGTGACGGTGTACTCCACGACGCGCTCGACGTCCCAGGCGGTGATGCGGCCCGTCGCCACCGTCCCGGTGTTCTGCCAGCGGAGCATGACGGCCCCGCCGAGCCGGCGCTCCAGTACGTCGGCCGCGGCCAGCCAGCCGCGCAGCCCCTGCGCCGTGGTCAGGGCGGGCCAGAGCACCTCGCACGAGTACGGCAGGTGCAGCTCGAAGCGGAGCAGCCAGCGGTTCTCGCCGCGGCGCTCGCTGGTGGCATGGCTCACGAGGGACATGCCACCAGCGTCCCACTCCCGGCGGCGGGACGCCCGGCGGTCGGAACCCCGGCGGTCGGAACCCCGGCGGTCAGACGCCCGAGTAGGAGTGCAGGCCGTTGAGGACCATGTTCACGCCGTAGTAGTTCCAGATCCAGCAGACGAAGGCGAACAGCCCCAGGTAGGCGGCCTTGCGGCCCTTCCAGCCGGCGGTGGCGCGGGCGTGCAGGTAGCAGGCGTACGCGACCCAGGTCACGAAGGACCAGACCTCCTTGGGGTCCCAGCCCCAGTAGCGGCCCCAGGCGTCGCCCGCCCAGATCGCGCCCGCGATGATCGTGAACGTCCACAGCGGGAAGACGGCCGCGTTGATGCGGTACGAGAACTTGTCGAGCGAGGCCGCCGAGGGCAGTCGCTCCATCACCGACGAGGCGAACTTGCCCGGCGTTCCGCCGCCCGCGAGCTTGCTCTCGTAGGAGTCGCGGAACAGGTAGAGGACCGTGCCGGCCGCACCGAGGTAGAAGACGGCGCCGCAGAAGATCGCGGTGGAGACGTGGATGTACAGCCAGTACGAGTCCAGGGCCGGGACCAGCTGGTCGCTGTCGGTGTAGAGGACCTTGACGGCGATGCCGAGGTCCAGCAGGACGGAGGTGACCAGGATCAGGCCGAGCCAGCGGACGTTCTTCTTCAGGGCGAGCAGCACCAGGTACGCGCCGACGGCCACCGTGGAGAAGGTGATCGAGAACTCGTACATGTTGCCCCACGGGGCCCGCTGCACCGACAGCGCGCGGGCGAGGACGCCGCCCGCCTCGATGAGGAAGGCGAGCGCGGTCAGCGAGACCGCGATCCGCCCGTACAGGTCGCCCTGCACGGTGCCGCCCGCGGCGCCGGGGCCGTCGGGCAGGTCGCGGGTGCCGGCGGCGGAGCGGGTGGTGACCTTGGGCCGGTCGATGACGGCCGTGGCCCCGTTCTTGCCCCGCACCTGCACGGCGGGGGCGGCCTGGCCGTCCTTGGCGCCGGTCAGCGCGGCGGCCGTGCGGGCCACCTTGCTGCGGCTGCCGAAGGTCCACTCGGCGATGTGCGCGAAGAAGGCGAGCGTGTAGACCGCCATCGACGAATAGATCAGGTAGTTGCTGATCTGAGCCAGGTTCTCGTTGGCTGCGGCTGCGAGCGGCGTCATCCGCGCTCTCCTTCAGGGGTTTCTTCAACAGGAGCAGGTGCGGTCGGCGCCTGCTGGTGGAGCGTGGCGGCGAGGTCCGCCAGCTCCTGCGGGAGCCTGGCGGACTCGCTGCGGCCGAGGCCCGCCATCTCGACGACGGTCACGCCGTCCGCGCCGGGCACCGCGCGGACCCAGATCCGGCGGCGCTGGATGAACAGCGAGCCGGACAGGCCCGCGATGGCGGCGATCGCACCGGCGAGGGCGAGGCCGCTGCCGGGCTGGTGGGTGACGGAGAAGGTGGCCCAGCGCTCGATGCCCTCGAACGTGATGGAGCCCGCGCCGTCGGGCAGCTCCATCGACTCCCCGGGCAGCAGCATCTCGGCGAGCGGGTCGCCGTTCTCCTTCTTGAACTGCTGCATCTTGCTCGTGTCCAGCTGGTACACGTTCTGCGGCAGGCCCGAGTCCACGCCGAGGCTGCCGTGGTAGGCGTTCAGGGCCATCACCGGGAAGTTCGCGTCCGGGAACTGGGAGAGCATCGTCCCCTTGCCCTTGCCCGCGAAGGTCGGCACGAACTGGACGTTGAAGCCGAGCTGCTCCTTCTCGCCGTTCTTGTTCTTGTAGCCGTCGGTGACCTTGATGGCGCCGGCCGAGGTGAGGTTCGCGTCCTGCGGCAGCACCGGGACGGCGTCCTTGTAGACCACCTTGCCGGTGGGGTCGGTCACCGAGACGATCGGCGCGTAGCCGTGGCCCAGCAGGTAGACCTTGGAGCCGTCGATCTCGAGCGGCTTGTTGACCTCGATCTCGGCCTTCCTCGGCGTGCCGTGGGCGCCCTCGCTGTAGGTGACGTACGCCTTGAAGTCGCGCGGGGTGCCCTTCTGCGGGCCGCTCGGCTCGAAGGTGGCGTCGAACTTGTCGAGGGTGAAGCTGAACGGCGGCAGGTCGTCGGCGTCGAACATGCTGCCCGACTTGAAGTCGTCGTACTGGGTCAGCGTGTTCGAGAAGCCGCCGCCGCGCAGGACGAGCTTGCCGCCCTCGGACATGAACAGCTTGCCCCAGGCGAAGGCCACGAGCATCACGATGAGCGCGACGTGGAAGACCAGGTTCCCGGCCTCGCGGAGGTAGCCCTTCTCCGCCGCGACGTGGCCCGTGCCGGTCTCGGTGCGGAAGCGGCGCCCGCCGAGCAGCGTCTTCGCGTGGGCGAGGACCTCCTCGGGGGACTTCTCCGTGCGCCAGGTGGTGTGCGCGGGGAGCCGGTCCAGCCGGCGGGGGGCGGCCGGCGGGCGGCCGCGGAGCTGGCCGACGAACTGCCAGCTGCGGGGCAGGATGCAGCCGATGAGGGAGACGAAGAGCAGGATGTAGATCGCGGAGAACCAGAACGACGTGTAGACGTCGAAGAGCTGGAGCTTCTCGGCGGCGGTCGCCCAGGAGGCGTGGGTGCGCTTCCACTCGGCGACCTTCATCAGGTCGACGGAGTTCTGCGGGATCAGCGAGCCGGGGATCGCGCCGAGGGACAGCAGGAAGAGCAGGATCAGTGCCACCCGCATGGAGGTGAGCTGCCGCCAGATCCAGCGGGCCCAGCCGAGCACGCCGATGCCGACGGGACCGCCGTCCTCGGCGGGGGCGGTGGACAGCTGGGAGCCGGCCGCGGCGAGCGCCGCTTCGGGGTCGTGCGACGGCTCGTGCGACGCCTCGGTGGACGCGTTGTCTGTCGTACTCATGTGCGTGTAGTCCTCAGATCCCCACCGTGAAGCCTTGGGTCCAGCTCTGCATGTCGCTGACGATGCTGTCCCACAATCCTGTGACGAGCAGCAGACCGGTGAGGACCAGCATGCCGCCACCGATGCGCATCACCCACGCATAGTGCTTCTTCACCCAGCCGAACGCGCCGAGCGCCTTGCGGAAGGCGATCGCGGCGAGGATGAAGGGCAGGCCGAGGCCGAGGCAGTAGGCCACGGTCAGCAGGGCTCCGCGGCCGGCGCTCGCCTGGTCGATGGAGAGGGTGTTGACGGCGGCGAGGGTCGGGCCCATGCAGGGCGTCCAGCCGACGCCGAAGAGCACGCCGAGCAGGGGCGCGCCGAGGAGGCCCGCGGTCGGCTTCTTGTGGAAGCGGAACTCCCGCATCGTCAGACCGGGGATGGCCCCCATGAAGAAGAGGCCGAGGACGATCACCAGGGCGCCGAGCACCCGGGAGATGACCTCCTTGTTGTCCTGGAGGCTCGCGCCGAAGTAGCCGAAGAGGGCCCCGGTGGAGACGAAGACGGCGGTGAAGCCCGCGATGAACAGGCTCGCGCCCGCCAGCATCCGGCCGCGCCGGGCCTCGGCGAGGTCGGCGCCGCTCACACCGGTCACGTAGGAGAGGTAGCCGGGGACGAGCGGCAGCACGCAGGGCGAGAAGAAGGAGACCAGCCCGGCGAGGACCGAGATGGGCAGGGCGAGCAGCAGGGCGCCGTTGAGGACCGTGGTGTTCACGCCGGCCGGCTCACTTCTCCGCGAGGAGCGGGACGATCATCGAGCGCAGCTGCTCCTCGTTGACCGCGACCAGGGTGCGGGCCGCGATCTTCCCCTCCTTGTCGAGGACGATCGTGGAGGGGATGGCCTGCGGGTTGAGCGTGCCCTTGGGGAAGCGGAGCATCAGCTTGCCGTCGGGGTCGTAGAAGCTCGGGTAGGTGATCCCGTAGTTCGTCTCGAAGGCGGTCGCGTTCTGCTTGCTGGTGTCGCGGGTGTTGATGCCGACGAAGGCCACGTCCTGGCCGGCGTCGGCGAGCTCCTTGGAGACCTTCGCGAAGTGCGGGGCCTCGGCCCGGCACGGCGGGCACCAGGAGCCCCACACGTTGAGGACGACGACCTTGCCCTTGAGGGCGGTGGTGTCGAGGGTCTTGCCGTCGACGCTCTCGCCGTCGAGCTTGGGGGCCTCGGTGCGTTCGCCCCGGGCGACGGTGGAGATGCCGCCGGCGCCCGTGACGTAGTTGCCGCCGGAGCTGCCGTTCGGCTTGCTGCCGCTGTCCCCGTCGCCGCACGCCGTGAGGGTGAGGGCGCTCGCGAGGGTCACCGCGGTCAGCAGGAGGACGCGGCCGCTGGTCGAGCGGCGACGGGGGGCGCGGCTAAGGCTCATGTGAAAAGTTTCGCATGAGCAATTCCGGGATCTGCCGCGCCCCCCGGAGGGCTGTCAATGCGCTGGTCAGGCGTACGGGGCCGGGTCAGGCGGCCGTCATGTAGGCGCTCCAGCCGCCGGCGGGTGCCTGGCCGGGGCCGAGGCCGCGGAGCCGGGCGAGGACCTTGGGGTCCTGGACGTCGAGCCAGTCGGCGAACTGACGGAACGATACGAGCCGTACATCCTTTTTGTCCGCCATGCCCTTGAGGGCTTCCTCGACGGCGTCCATGTAGATGCCGCCGTTCCACTCCTCGAAGTGGTTGCCGATGAAGAGCGGCGCACGGTTGGTCTCGTAGGCCCGCTTGAAGCCGCCGAGGTAGGTGGCGGTGGCCTGGGTGCGCCAGGCCGGGTAGTTGGAGGGGACGCCCTTCGTGGTGTTCTTCGACTGGTTGGCGAGGATGTTGTAGTCCATCGACAGCACCTCGAAGGAGTGCCCGGGGAAGGGCAGGGACTGCAGCGGCAGGTCCCAGAGGCCGGACTTCTTCACCGGCCACTGCTGGAGGCCGCCCGGCGAGCTGGAGTCGTAGCGCCAGCCGAGCTTCTGGGCGGTGGCGAGCAGGTTGTCCTGGCCGAGGAGGCAGGGGGTGCGGGCGCCGACCAGTTCCTTGCGGTAGTCGAAGGGCAGGGGCGCCAGGTCGGTGAAGCCGGTGTTCGTGCGCCAGTTGGTGACGAAGGACACGGCCTGGTCGATCTCGCTCTGCCAGTCGGCGGGGCTCCACTTGCCGACGGAGCCGGAGCCGCCGCAGAAGTGGCCGTTGAAGTGGGTGCCTATCTCGTGGCCGTCGAGCCAGGCCTCGCGGACGTACTTGATGGTGGAGCGGACGTTCTCGTCCTTGAGGTAGCCGATGTCCGAGGCCCCTACGGGGTTGTTCGGCGGCTGGTAGAGGCTCTTCTTCGACTCGGGCAGCAGGTAGAGGCCCGAGAGGAAGAAGGTCATGCCCGCGCCGTGGTCCTTGGCGAGCTTGAGGAAACGCGGGAAGAGTCCGTTGCCGATCTCCCCCGCGCCGTCCCAGCTGAAGACGACGAACTGCGGCGGCGTCTCGCCCGGCTGCAGGGGCACCGGTTTGGCCGGCTGGTTGGGCTGCGGACCGGTGTCGGCGGTGGAGCCGTCACCGATGGCCTTGGCGGCCGGGCTCTCGCCGGCCTTGGGGTTCTTTATCGGCCCGGGGGTGCCGGGCTCGGCCTTGTCCGGTGAGCCGCAGCCCGCGATACCCACCGCGGCGGCCGCCCCAAGTCCGAGCCCCAGCACTCCCCTTCGACTGAAGTCGCGCATGTCACCGTCCCCACTGTCGTTCACACATTCCGACCCAAAGTCCATATAAACGGACAAGTTGGACGCAGCTGTGTGCTGACACGGTGATTCCCGCGCATCTTTGTATTTAGTTGGACCGGTATGTAACGGCCCGTAACAGTCCGCCGATCAGGCGCCGAACGCCTTCGACGCGCCCTTCACCGGCTTCGCTCCGGCCAGGAGATGGGCCGGGACCAGGTCCCGGGCCGGCTCGCTGTAGCCCACGGACACCAGCTTGTCGCCCTGGAACGTGAACGACGTCAGCGAGGCGAGCGTGCACTGCCGGCGGCGCGGGTCGTGCCACAGCCGGCGCTTCTCCGCCCAGCTCCGCACGATCCAGATCGGCAGCTGGTGGCTGACCGCCACCGCCTCGTGGCCGCGCGCCGCGTCGCGCGCCGCCTCCAGCGCGCTCATCATCCGGACCACCTGGTCGACGTACGGCTCGCCCCAGGAGGGCTTGAACGGGTTCGTCAGGTGCTTCCAGTTGCCCGGCTTGCGCAGCGCGCCGTCGCCGACGCCGAAGGTCTTGCCCTCGAAGACGTTCTCCGCCTCCAGCAGCCGCGCGTCCGTCGCCAGGGCCAGGCCGTGCACCTTGGCGATCGGCTCGGCCGTCTCCTGCGCCCGCTCCAGCGGGGAGGCCACCACGTAGGTGACGTCCCGGCCCTTCAGGTGCTCGGCGACCCGGTCCGCCATCTGCCGGCCCAGCTCGGAGAGGTGGTAGCCCTCGCGGCGCCCGTACAGGACCCCGTCCGGGTTGTGCACCTCGCCGTGGCGCACCAGGTGCACGACGGTGAGGTCGTTCGAGGGGGCTGTGCTCATGCGGTGGCCTCCGCGGCGGCCCGGGCGGCGGCGGGCAGGGCCGCCGCGATCCGCTCGATCGCCTGCTCGTCGTGGGCGGTGGACACGAACCAGGATTCGAACGCGGACGGCGGCAGGTAGACGCCCTGCGCCAGCATCGAGTGGAAGAAGCCGTTGAAGCGGAAGGACTCCTGCTTCTTGGCGTCGTCGTAGTTGCGGACCTCGTCCTCGGTGAAGAAGACGGAGAACATGTTGGACGCGGTCTGCAGCCGGTGCGCCACGCCCTCCTTGGCCAGCGCCGCCGTGACGAGCCCCTGGATCTCCTTCGACACGGCGTTGACCTTGTCGTACGCGGCCGCGTCCAGCAGGCGCAGCTGCGCGAGGCCGGCGGCGGTGGCGATCGGGTTCCCGGAGAGCGTGCCGGCCTGGTAGACGGGCCCGGCGGGCGCGAGGTGGCCCATGACGTCGGCGCGGCCGCCGAAGGCCGCGGCCGGGAAGCCGCCGCCCATGACCTTGCCGAAGGTCATCAGGTCGGGCTTGACCCCGTCCACGCCGTACCAGCCGGCGCGGGAGGTACGGAAGCCGGTCATGACCTCGTCGGAGATGTACAGGGCGCCGTTCTCGCGGCAGAGGTCGGCGAGCCCCTGGTTGAACCCGTCGAGCGGGGTCACCACGCCCATGTTGCCGGGCGCGGCCTCGGTGATCACGCAGGCGATCTCGCCGGGGTGCGCGGCGAAGGCCGCCCGTACCGCTTCGAGGTCGTTGTAGGGCAGCACGATCGTGTCGCCGGCCTGCGCGCCCGTGACACCGGGCGTGTCCGGCAGCGCGAAGGTCGCGAGACCGGAACCGGCGGCGGCCAGCAGCGCGTCCACGTGGCCGTGGTAGCAGCCCGCGAACTTCACGACCTTGGCCCGGCCGGTGAAGCCGCGCGCGAGGCGGATCGCCGACATGGTCGCCTCTGTGCCCGACGACACCAGCCGGACCTGCTCGACCGGCTCGATCCGGGCGACGATCTCCTCCGCAAGGGCGACCTCGCCCTCGCCGGGGGTGCCGAAGGAGGTCCCGCGGGCGACGGCGGCCTGGACGGCCTCGATCACCTCGGGGTGGGAGTGGCCGAGGATCATCGGTCCCCACGAGCACACGAGGTCGACGTACTCGCGACCGTCGGCGTCGGTGAGGTACGGACCGGTGCCGGACACCATGAACCGGGGCGTACCGCCCACGGCGCGGAAGGCGCGCACGGGAGAGTTCACGCCGCCGGGGGTCACGAGGGAGGCGCGCTCGAAGAGCGTCTGCGAAACTGGGGCTTCATACGGGTACGGGTAGCTCACACCAGCCATGGTCTCAGAGGCCGCGACAGACTTGCGGGCGGGCGTTTCACCGCGTCGCCGCGGGGGAGGTCACTGCCATGATGATCAGGCTGCGTGGCGGGGGCCGCGGGGCCGGGGCGAGCAAGACCAGTCGGGTGGAGATATGCAACGCGGTGGTGGACCGGGCGAGGGTACGGACGGCCTCGATCCGCAGCGCGCCCGCGAAGCCCGCGAGGCCCGCCGCCGGGGCAAGCACCGCCGCCGCGCGGCGGAGGCGGCCGACGCCGTCCCCGGGCCCACCCTGCCGTCGGACGACGACCTGCCCAAGGGCGGCCGGGGCATGGGAGTGACGTACAGGTACTTCGGCGCCCCCGACGGCGCTTCCGCCGCCCGGGTCCCGGTCACCATGCGCCCGGAGGAGCTCGGCGGCGACGAGCTCGGCATGGGCGGCCTCTTCAGCAAGATCAAGCCGGAGACGGTGGCCGCGATGGTCCTGACCGGCATCGAGGGCATACCCCTCCACAAGGTCCCGCCGCTGGAGCTCGTCGTCCTGCACCCCGACTACGCGGTGGTCAAGCTCCCGATGACGGTGGTCGACCCGCTGCGCGGCATCGGCGAGGAGTCGGTGGGAGCGGCGGCGTTCATCTGGTCCACGGTCCCGGACCGCGGCGGCCCGAGCGACGCGTTCAACGTCTACCAGCTGCTCCACGAGTGGCAGGACTTCTCCCACCGCCTCCACGAGAACGGCCACCAGGCGTACTGCCTGGTCTGGCCCTGACGGGCCGCAGCACCCGGTCGCGCGGGTGCGCGACCGGGCGTCGGTACCGGGCAACCGCCTAGGCCAGGAGCTTCTGCTTGGCCTGGTCGAACTCCGCCTGGGTGATGTCGCCCTTGTCCTTGAGCACGGAGAGCTTGTGCAGCTCGTCCGCCGAGCCGCCGCCTCCGCCGCTGCCGGCCGCCTGGCGGACGTAGGCCTGGAAGGCCTCCTCGCTCTGCTTCATCTGCTTCGCGTCCCGCTCGGCCATGCTCGGGCCGCGGGCGATCAGGTAGATGAAGACGCCGAGGTACGGCAGCAGGAGCACCAGGATCAGCCACCCCGCCTTGCCCCACCCGCTCATCCCGTGGTCCCGGAAGATGTCCGAGATGACCTTGAAGAGCAGGAAGAACCACATGATCCACAGGAACAGCCACAGCATCGTCCAGAAGAGGTTCAGCAGCGGGTAGTCATCCATGCCCGACTCCGATCGTCTCCGCGCGTATCCGCATATATACGGATCATCCGCGCGCTCCAATCCTTCATACCGTCCGGTGATCGGAGTCGCACGCGGAGCGCATGGCCCCCGACGATGAAGACATGAGCCTTCCGGACGACTGGCAGCGCCGCCGCCGTGTCATCGGTCACCTGGCCCGCTCGGTGGCCTCGACCGCCCTGCTCACGGCGCTGTACTACCTGGTCCCGCTGGACCGCCAGGTGGGGCTCGGCACCGTCTTGATGCTGCTCACCGGGCTGGCCCTGTTCGGCGCCCTGCTGGCCTGGCAGGTCTCCGCCATCGCCCGTTCGGAGTATCCGCGGCTGCGCGCGATCGAGGCCCTGGCCACCGCGGTGCCGTTGTTCCTGGTGATGTTCGCGGCGGTGTACTTCCTCATCGCCAAGGAGTACCCGGCCTCGTTCACGGAGTCCCTGACCAGGACCGACGCCCTGTACTTCACCGTCACCGTGTTCGCGACCGTCGGCTTCGGCGACATCGCGCCCGTCTCCGAGTCCGCCCGCGTCCTCACCACCGCACAGATGGCCGCCGACCTGATCGTCGTCGGCATCGTCGCGAAGGTGCTGTTCGGCGCCGTCCGGATGGGGCTGCGCCGGAAGGGGATCGAGGAGGACCTCGAAGAAGAACCGTAGGGTGCGGTCATGGTGGAACGCGAGGACCCCGCGGTACGGCTGGCGCCCTGGACGGCGGACGACTTCTGGCTGCTGGAGCGCAAGAACGAACCCGTCATGACCGAGCACCTCGGCGGACCGGAGCCCGCCGCGAAGCTCCTCGACCGGCAGCGGCGCTACGAGGCCATGAGCGCCCGGGAGCCGGCCGCCGGGCGGATGTTCCGGGTGGTGCTGGAGCCGGCCGGCGAGAGCGTCGGCTCCATCGGCTTCTGGGAGCGGGAGTGGCAGGGCGAGCCGGTGTACGAGACCGGCTGGGGCATCCTGCCCGAGTACCAGGGGCTGGGCCTCGCGGTGGTCGCACTGCGGGAGCTGCTGTCGTACGTCCGCGCCCACGGCTCCCCCGGCCGCGCGACCCTGCACGCCTTCCCCGGCACCGACCACCCGGCCTCGAACGCCGTCGCCCGCCGGGCGGGGTTCGCCTGCCTCGGCGAGGTCGAGTTCGAGTACCCGCCCGGGGTGCCCCACCCGAGCAACGACTGGTGCCTGCGGATCGGGCGGCCCTGAGGACACGCCCTCAGGGCCGCGCGGCGGGGGGGCGCGCGGCCGGGGTCGCGTGGCCAGGTCACACCGCCCCGGTCACGCCGCCCAGGTCACGCCGTCAGGATGATCCGGCCCCGCACGCCCGGGGTCGCCAGCCGGTCGTGTGCCTCGGCGGCGTCCGCGAGGTCGAAGGCCTCCCCGGCCCGCAGCGCGAGGCCGCCCGCGTCGACCAGGGAGACCAGGCGGGCCAGGTGCTCCCCGTCCGCGGCGACCTCCTGTTCCACCACCCGCACCCCGCGCTCCGCGGCCGGGGCCGGGGCCGCACCCGGGATCAGGCCGACGTACACGCCGCCGTCGCGGACGAAGCCGAGCGCGGACTCCCCCAGTACGGCCGCGTCCAGCACCCCGTCCACCGGCTCGGCCGGCCCCGCCCCGCCGCGGGGGACGAAGGCGGCCGCGCCCAGCGAGCGCAGGTACGCCTCGTCGCCGGCGCCCGCGAGAGCCGTCACCTCCAGCCCGGCCCGTACCGCGAGCTGCACCGCGAGGGCTCCGACCACCCCGGCGGCGCCGGTGACCAGCACCGAGGAGCCGGGGGCGAGGCCGAGGAGGTCCACGGCACGGCCCGCGGTGAGCCCGGCGAGGGGCAGTCCCGCCGCGGTCGCGGTGTCCACGGTGGCCGGCGCGGCGGCAATGGCGGTGGCGTCGAGGACGGCGTACTCGGCGTGCGTGCCCAGCGGCTTGACCGTCCCGTAGTGCAGCCCGACGACCCGCTGCCCGGCGGCCCAGCCGGCCACCCCGGCGCCGACCTCGTCGATCTCCCCCGCCACGTCCCAGCCGAGGCCGATCCGCTGCCCGGCCCCGCCGAACACCCCGGCGCGGACGGCGCCGTCCACCGGGTTGACCCCGGCGGCGCGGACCCGGACGCGGACCTGGCCGGCCTCCGGGCGCGGGAGCGGCACCTCGGCGATCTCGACGCGCTCGGGCCCGCCGAACTCGCTCACGACCACTGCCTTCATCGTTGCGATGCTCATGATCTCTCCCCGTTGCTCGTTTTCCGTGAGCACTAACCTAGGGAGAGGTACTCTCTTTCCGTAAGTACGTACCTCTGAGTGCGTACCCGACCCGGAAGTGGGGCACCCATGGCCACCCGCACCGCCGCGGCCCGCCGCGAAGAAGCCCGTCACGCCTACGACGCCTTCCTCAAGGAATGCCCCACCGGGCAACTCCTGGCCCGCATCAGCGACAAGTGGGTCGGCCTCGTCGTCAGCGCCCTCGCCGAGGCCGACGACCGCACCATGCGCTACAGCGACCTCGGCCGCAGGATCCCCGGCGTCAGCCAGAAGATGCTCACCCAGACCCTGCGCTCCCTCGAACGCGACGGCCTCGTCACCCGCACCGTCACCCCCACCGTCCCCGTCCGCGTCGACTACCGGCTCACCGAACTCGGCGGCAGCCTCGCCTGCCTGCTCTCCTCCGTGAAACTGTGGGCCGAGAACCACTTCGACAAGGTCAGCGCCCACCGCCAGGCCTACGACGAGGCCGCGGCCGCGGCCGAGCAGTAAAACCCCCGCGCCCCACACCCCCGCAGTGGCATGCTGACAACGTGAACGGACCCGGCATTCAGCTCACCCTCGCCCCCGACCTGCGCCTCTTCGCCGCACCCAGCAGGCGCGCGGAGCGCGTACCGACGGCAACCGACGGCGCCTCCAGCATCGGACACGTCGTCGAATCCGCCGGAGTCCCGCTCACCGAAGTCGGCCGCCTCCTCGTCGACGGCCACGAGGTGCCCGTCTCGTACGTGCCCCAAGACGGCCAGAACGTCGAGGTGTTCGGCGTCGAGCGGCCCCAGCGCGTCGACGGCGCCCCGCTCCGCTTCCTCCTCGACGTCCACCTCGGCACGCTCGCGCGCCGCCTGCGCCTGCTCGGCGTCGACGCCGCCTACGAGAACGAGGACATCGGCGACCCGGCCCTCGCCACCCGCTCCGCCGCCGAACAGCGCGTCCTGCTCTCCCGCGACCGCGGACTGCTGCGCCGCCGCGAGCTCTTCGCCGGCGCGTACGTCTACAGCGACAACCCCGACGAGCAACTGCGCGACGTACTGGGCCGGTTCGCTCCCGCCCTCGCACCGTGGACCCGCTGCACCGCCTGCAACGGGCCGCTGCGCGAGGCCGACAAGGACAGCGTCGGCGACCGCCTGGAGCGCGGCACGCACCGCTCCTACGACGTGTTCGCGCAGTGCACCGAATGCGAGCGCGTCTACTGGCGCGGCGCCCACCACGCCCGCCTGGAGCGGATCGTCGACGAGGCCCTCACGGAATTCGGCGGTACGGAGGCACGCGCTCAGAAGGCGTAGGCGTCACCGGTGTCCAGCGCGAGCACCACGTGCTCGTTGTTGGCGAGGTTGCGGTCCGTGGCGCCGCCGTTCCACCACGTGTCCACCCGCACCACCACCTCCGGCGCCCGCTCCCGCAGCCCCAGCACCATCCCGATGTGCCGGCCGCGGCCGTGCAGCGGCATCGGCCCGGTCTCGCACACCACCTCGCGCAGCCCCGCCCGGGCACAGCCCGCGGCCAGCTCCTGCCGGTCCGCGAGGTCGACCGACAGCCGCACCCGCACCGTCGCGTTCGGCACCTCCGAGGGCCCCTCGTTCTCCGGGACCAGCCAGACCCTCAGCTGCGCGTCGGCCAGGGCGACGCGGCCGTGGTACGAAACGTCCGCCTCCGGCCCGGCCCAGGCCCCCGCGGGAGCCTGGGCCCCGAACGCCAGCAGCCCGGACAACCCCGCCACCACCACACCCGACACGGCACCACGGCGCATCGCCACCGCCACCACCTCCTCTTCGCGCTCTTCGCGCGGAGGCTAGCCAGCGCAGTACCCGACCGGTCGGACCATCACACGAATGAGGGCGGGGCATGCACCCATCCGCCCACGCCGCCGCCCCGCGCCGCTCGGCCGCCGACCCCCGCCGCCCGGCCTATGCTGGCGAGTATTCGCCCGTACGAACGAACGACCGAGGAGCCCCGCACATGAGCACGACCACGGCCACCCGCACCGCCGTAGTCACCGGAGCGAGCAGCGGCATCGGCGCGGCCACCGCCCGGCAGCTCGCCGCGGCCGGCTACCACGTCATCCTCACCGCCCGCCGCAAGGACCGCATCGAGACCCTCGCCGCCGAGATCACCGCGGCCGGCCACTCCGCCGCCGCCCACGCCCTCGACGTCACCGACCGGGCCGCCGTCGACGCCTTCGCCGCGTCCCTCGACCGCTGCGACGTGGTCGTCAACAACGCGGGCGGCGCCCTCGGCGTCGACCCCGTGGCCACCGGCGACCCGGCCGACTGGCGCACGATGTACGAGACCAACGTCATCGGCACCCTCAACGTCACCCAGGCCCTGCTCCCCGCGATCACCGCCTCCGGCGACGGCACGGTGGTCGTCCTCTCTTCCACCGCCGGGCACGCCACCTACGAGGGCGGCGCGGGCTACGTCGCCGCCAAGAACGGCGCCCGCGTCCTCGCCGAGACCCTCCGCCTGGAGCTCGTCGGCCAGCCCGTACGCGTCATCGAGATCGCCCCGGGCCTGGTCAAGACCGAGGAGTTCGCGAAGACCCGCTTCCGCGGCGACACCGAGCGCGCGGCCAAGGTCTACGAGGGCGTCGCGGAGCCCCTCTCCGCCGACGACGTGGCCGAGACCATCACCTGGGCGGTGACCCGTCCCAGCCACGTCAACATCGACCTCCTGGTGGTCCGCCCCCGCGCCCAGGCCTCGAACACGAAGCTGCACCGCGAGCTCTAGTCCCTACGGGACCAGCCCGGCCGCCTTCAGGTGCGGCACGAGGGCGGCCGGCTTCAGCCCGGCCGCCTTCGCCGCGTCCAGCGCCCGCTGCAGGTCGGCGGCCAGGGTCGGCGTGAAGTGCAGCAGCACGATGTCACCGGCCTTCAGCTGCGGGGTCGGCGGCGTCTCGCTCCAGGTCGTGAAGTCGTACGTCCACGTCACGAGCGCCTTCACCCCGCACGCCTTCGCCGCGAGCCGCACCTCGTCGTTGACGGCCCCGTACGGCGGCCGCAGCAGCTTCGGGGTCCGCCCGAAGGCGGCCTGCAGCTGCTCCCCCGCCCCACACACCTCGGCGTCCTTCCCGGCGGCGTCGAGGGTGGTCAGATCGGGGTGGTTGACGGTGTGGTTCTCGACGCTCGCCCGCCCCTGCTCCGTGAGCGCGGTGAAGTACTGGGTGTCGTACGAGGTCGCCCCCGGCAGCAGGAACAACGACACCGGCACCCGCTTCTCCAGCAGGATCCGTGCGGCCTCCGGATCGTGGTTCCAGCCGTCGTCGATGGTGATGAAGACGACGTTCTCCTGAGTCGGCACATGCGCCACGACGGGCGGCAGCCCGACCCCGGCCTGAGCGGACCCGGCGGCGGTGAGGGCGAGCGACAACGACGCGAGCGCGGCGACAAGCACGCGAGATCTCCACATGCCGCACACCTTGGTCTAGACCAAGTCCGGGCGTCAACCCCCTACTTGGGCGTTCCCTCCGCCGAAAGCGGGCGCGCGATGAAGGAGTTGCCGCTCCCCACCACATCGGACGGCCGTGGGGCCCGGGCAGCCGGCTACGACCGGTCCGGGCCCCCCGGCAGCTCACCGCAGCGTGAGCGGCGTCTCCGACTCAGCGCGCGACAGCTTCTCCGGGTTGCGGACGTAGTAGAGGCCAGAGATGCGCCCGTCCTCGACACGCGCCGCCATGATCCCGTCGAGCTCCCCGTCCAGGTGGACCACCAGCGCCGGGCTGCCGTTGACCAGGGTCAGGCCGACGGTGAACGGGATCTCGTTCTTGCGGAGCCCGCCGATCATGAAGCGGGACACCTTGTCCGAGCCGAGGATCGGCCGCACCGCCGCCTGCTTGATGCCGCCGCCGTCGCTCATCAGCACCACCTCGGGCGCCAGCACATCGAGGAGACCTTGCAGGTCACCGCCTTCGAGCGCCCGCTGGAACGACTCCAGGGCCGCCCGCGTCTCGCTCTGCGACACCACCTCACGCGGGCGCCGGGCATCGACGTGCTTCCGGGCCCGGTGCGCGATCTGGCGCACCGCCGCCGGGGTCTTGTCCACCGCGGCCGCGATCTCCTCGTACCCGACGTCGAACACCTCGCGCAGCACGAACACCGCACGCTCCGTCGGCGACAGCGTCTCCAGCACCAGCATGACCGCCATCGACACGCTCTCCGCCAGCTCGACGTCCTGCGCCACGTCCGGCGCCGTGAGCAGCGGCTCCGGCAGCCACGGCCCGACGTACGACTCCTTGCGGCGCGACATGCTGCGCAGCCGGTTCAGGGCCTGCCGGGTCGTGATGCGGACCAGGTACGCGCGCTGGTCGCGCACCTGCTCCAGATCGACCTCCACCCACCGCAGCCAGGTCTCCTGGAGCACGTCCTCGGCGTCGGCCGCCGAGCCGAGCATCTCGTAGGCGACGGTGAAGAGCAGATTGCGGTGGGCGACGAACGTCTCGGTCGCCCCGTCGGTGGCTTGATCACTCATACCTTGATCATCTCCCTTTCGACCTGCCCCGCCAGCCCGTTGCGCAGAACCTCCTCGCGCACGCCACCGCCCGAGACCTTGTGCAGGCCGTACCCGCCGGGCTTGTGCGCCTCCTCGGCCAGGTGCTTGACGACGCCCTTGCAGACGATCTCCTTCAGCTTCGCGCCCGGAGTGCCGGCAACGTGGAACCACAGCGCGGTGTCGTTCTTGTGCGCGAACTGGAAGATGCCCGCACCCCGCCCCAGGCTGATGCACTGGCCGGCGAACACCTGGTTGAGGGTCGCGGGCTGCTCGTCCCCGATCCTGCTGAGCACGGTGTCCGCGGCCCGCGCGCCCAGCGGGATCGCGGCCTGGCAGCTCATCCGCAGGGGCAGCCCCGACGGCGCAGCCGAGTCCCCGGCCGCGAGGATCCTGTCATCATCCAGGCTGGTCAGCGTCTCGTCCGTCAGCAGCCGCCCCAGCGCGTCGGTACGCAGCCCGCTCCGCACTGCCAGGTCCGGCACGCCGAAGCCGGCCGTCCAGATGGTCACCGCGCTCGGCAGCTCACGGCCGCCGGCCAGCCGCACGGCATCCCGGGCCACCTCCGCCACCCGCGCGTCGGGGCCCTCCAGCACGGTCACCCCGAGCTTGCCCAGCCGCCGCGCGACCGAGCGCCGACCCCGGGCGTGCAGGTACGGCCCCAGCACCCCACCGCACACCAGCGTCACGGCCCGCCCCTGCTCCGCCAGCTCCGCGGCCGTCTCGATCCCGGTCGGCCCGGCCCCGACCACCACCACCGGAGCCGTCGCCGGCGCGGCCTCCAGCGCCGGGCGCAGCCGCTCCGCCTCCTCGAAGGTCGCGATCGGGTACGCGAACTCCGCGGCCCCGGGCACACCCGGATCGGCGCTCCCGCTGCCCACCGCGTAGACCAGGTAGTCGTAACCGACCGCACCCCCGCCCGCCAGCTCCACACACCGCCCGGCCGCATCGATCCGCACCGCGGCGTCGACGACCAGCCGCACGCCCTCGGCGAGCACCTCCCGGTACCCGACGACCGCGGGGTCCTTCCCGGCCACCATCTGGTGCAGCCGGATCCGGTGGACGAAGTCCGGGCGCGGGTTGACCAGGGTCACGGTCACGCCGTCGCGCTGCGTCAGCCGATTGGCGGCCATGACTCCGGCGTACCCGCCACCGATCACCACAACGTCGATGTTCTCGCTCACGGTGTCTCCTTCGTCCGTCTCCATGGGCTCGCCCACAAGACACCGCACCCCCGCCGGCTGTGACACGGTGTGGCCCGGATCACTTCCCGGGCACCGTCCGGGCATGCCAAAGGGGCCCGGACCGTTGCCGGTCCGGGCCCCTCGCGTGCGGGCGTCAGCCCTTGATGCAGATGACCTGCTTGAGCTTGGCCACCACCTGCACGAGGTCGGTCTGCTGGTCGATGACCTGCTCGATCGACTTGTACGCGCCCGGGATCTCGTCCACGACGCCCGAGTCCTTGCGGCACTCGACGCCCTTGGTCTGCTCCGCCAGGTCGCGTGCCGAGAACTTCTTCTTCGCCGCCGTGCGGCTCATCTTCCGGCCCGCGCCGTGCGAGGCCGAGTTGAAGGACTTCTCGTTGCCGAGGCCCTTCACGATGTACGAGCCCGTGCCCATGGAACCCGGGATGATCCCGTAATCGCCGCTGCCTGCGCGGATCGCGCCCTTGCGCGTGACCAGGAGGTCCATGCCGTCGTACCGCTCTTCCGCCACGTAGTTGTGGTGGCAGCTGATCTCCTGCTCGAAGGAGACCTTCGCCTTGCGGAACTCCTTGCGGATGACTTCCTTGAACAGGCTCATCATCGCGGCGCGGTTGTACTTGGCGTACTCCTGAGCCCAGAACAGGTCGTTGCGGTACGCCTCCATCTCCGGGGTGGCGGCCAGGAACACGGCCAGGTCGCGGTCGACCAGACCCTGGTTGTGGGCGAGGCCGTGGGCCACGCCGATGTGGTGGGCCGCAAGCTCGTTGCCGATGCCCCGGGAGCCGGAGTGGAGCATCAGCCAGACCGAACCTGACTCATCGAGACAGAATTCGATGAAATGGTTGCCGGATCCGAGCGTTCCGATCTGCTTCATGGCGCGTTCCCGACGGAATTTGACCGCATCGGCGATGTAGTCGAACCGCGTCCAGAGGTCGTCATACCCCTGCACCGAGAAGCCGTACAACCTCGAGGGGTCCACGGCCTCCTTGTGCAGACCCGTCCCCACCGGAATCACCTGCTCGATCCGCGACCGCAGCTTCGACAGGTCCCCCGGCAGGTCGTTCGCCGTCAGGGACGTCTTCACCGCCGACATACCGCAGCCGATGTCCACGCCCACCGCCGCCGGGCAGACCGCGTCCTTCATCGCGATGACCGAGCCGACCGTCGCACCCTTGCCGTAGTGGACGTCCGGCATGACGGCCAGGCCCTTGATCCACGGGAGGCCGGCCGTGTTCTGCAGCTGGCGCATCGCGCTGTCCTCGACCGACGCGGGGTCGGTCCACATCCGGATCGGAACCTTCGCCCCGGGTAC
This sequence comes from Streptomyces sp. NPDC091371, assembly GCF_040684275.1. Lineage (NCBI taxonomy): Bacteria > Bacillati > Actinomycetota > Actinomycetes > Kitasatosporales > Streptomycetaceae > Streptomyces > Streptomyces sp. NPDC091371. Next base: position 2,240 of record NZ_JBFBFP010000009.1, on the reverse strand, counting down.
CTCTACGTACGACATGCGGAATCAATCCCCCGAAAAACACAGAAAAGTCGGAATGCGCAAAAAGCCTCGCTCTTAGCCCCAAATGCGACAGGGGACCGGCGCCGGCACCAGCGTGTGCGATAGACATTGTGTCCATCCGCGCCCGAGTCGCGGCAACGTATTTAAGGGGGCCAGTGGACGTGCAGCGCAAGGCGGCGGTACGGCGAGTCCTGCCCGGCATCGCGATGTTCGCCGCGCTCGCGGCCGGCGCGAGCGGCCTGACCGGGTGCACCGGCGGGGGTGACGCCCCGGGCGGCAGCGACGCGAAGGGCGGCGGGAACCAGGCCGCGCCCGCGCAGCCCGGGAAGTACCGCAGCCTGCCCGCGCCCTGCAAGGCCGGCGTCGAGAGCAAGCGGCTGAAGGGGATGCTGCCGATCCCCGACACGCTGCCCGCCCCGCAGCGCGACCAGTTGTACGCGGGCGTCGCGGACGCCTCCTACGACGGCGACCGGCACGTCGGCTGCCGCTGGAGCGCGACGACGCCCGAGGAGACGCGGCTGCTGTCGGTGGTCTTCGAGCGCGTGGTCTCGTACGACCGGGCCACGATGAGCGACGACGACAAGGCGCGGCAGGTGTACGTGCGCCGACTGACGGATGCGCACCTTCCGCTGCCCGGGCCGGCCGCTGGTACGAGTCCGACGGCCACGCCCACGCCCACGCCTACCGCGCCCGCCGCCCCCGCCGCCCCGGGCGCGCCGGGCGTACCTTCGCCGAGCACGAGTCCGTCGACCAGTCCGTCGACGCCCGTCGAGCTCGGGTCGCGGGTGCTGGAGGGGCTCGGGAGCGAGGCCTACGTCGAGGACAAGCTGAGCCCCGCGGGGGCGAGCGCGGCGCAGTCGCGGACCGTGCGGATTGTGTTCCGTACCTCGAATGTCATCGTGACCGTGGAGTACAGCGTGCAGCCGGCCCTGCCCGGTGTGGTGCCGCCGAGCGGTGAAACCCAGGACAGGGCAAGGCAGTTGGCGCAGGCGTTGGTCGAGCGTTTCAACGAGTGAGGGGTGTGCGCCGCGCCCGGGGGTGACGGCGCGCACAGCATGCCGGCGGCGGGTCGGGCTACCGTTGCTCGGGTTCGCGTCCGAAGTAGTCCGACCATCGCATCTGAAGGAAATATGCACCGATCAGCCTCGCGCCTCACCCGCGTTCTCGCCTGCGCAGCCGTCCCGGTGATCCTCACCGTCGCCGGCTGCTCCTCCGACTCGGGCAAGGACTCGGACTCGGGCAGCGGCAAGAAGTCCGGTTCCTCCTCGTCCGCGAAGCCGAGCGGGAAGGCTTCGGCCTCCCTGGAGAAGGCGACGTACGCGGCCCTGCCGGACCCGTGCAAGGTCCTGCAGACGTCGACGATCGACGCGCTCGTCCCGGAGGCGAAGGACAAGAACGGCTCGGCCGCCAAGTCGAACGACCTGGCCAGCCGGGCGAGCTGCTCCTGGAACGGTCTGGACGAGGACGGCCTGAAGGGCTCGCAGTACCGCTGGCTGTCGGCGTCCTTCTTCCGCTACGACTCCCACGCCTCGCTCGGCAGCGCCGACAAGCGTGCCGAGGAGCAGTACAACAAGCAGGTCGAGCTGGCGAAGGCGACCGAGGGTGCGCAGAACCTGAAGGCGGAGCCGGCGGGCGGCATCGGCGACCAGGGGACGTCGGTCGTGTACTCGGTGAAGAAGGACGTGGACTCCTTCAACACGACGATCGTGGCGCGCACGCACAACGTGGTGATCACGCTCGACTTCAACGGTGCCGCGTACGAGGGTGCCGGCGCGCCGGACCACGCGAAGATGCTGCAGGACGCCATCGTGGCGGCGAAGGAGATCGTGGCCTCGGTGGACTCCGCGAACCAGCAGCAGGCGCAGCAGCCCCAGCAGCAGCAGTCGCAGTCCGCGCAGCCCCAGCAGTAGCGGGGCCAGGGGAGCCGAGACTTCCGGTCGGGCTTACGCTGTGCCTGCCGTGGCGTGGTAAAGGCTCGGTAAGTGCTCCGTACGGGCTCCGTACGTGCTCGACAAGGGGAGGGGATCACGGGTGGCCGCGATGCAGCTGACTCGTACGCACCGGATACTCATCGGTGTCGTGGTCGCCGGTGCCGTGGTCATCGCGGGGATCGGCTTCGCGGGTTCCTACTCCGCGGTGCGGGCCCTGGCGTTGCAGAAGGGCTTCGGCAGCTTCTCCCTGGTGTTCCCGATCGGTATCGACGCCGGCATCTGCGTGCTGCT